>RFIK01000225.1 GCA_003695605.1 Chlorobiota bacterium | reverse complement strand
GGCGTCAGTGACAGGGTGCGTCTGCATGTTGAGTCACATGAACACATCGAGCGCATTTGCCAAGCCGAGAATGTCAGGCAGCTTCGTGCGATTATGTACAACCTTGGCTATCTCCCTGGCGGCGATAAATCGATTCGCACCCGACGCGAGAGCACGATTGCATCGCTCGGGAAAGCGCTCGATCTCCTCATGCCGGGTGGGGCATTGACGGTTGTTTCCTACCGTGGGCATGAAGGCGGTGCGGAAGAAGCAGCGGCAGTGCTCGATTGGTGCAGCGCACTTCCGCCCTATCAATTCGAAGTGGTCATGTATAGCGCACCTGTGGTCGAATCATCGCCGATCGGGATCGCCGTCGGCCGACGGCTTATTCGGTGAGAATGTCGAATGGATCGAGCCGCTCGTCAATGACCAATCGCACTTTGCCGTGCGGTGTATCCAGCCAGCGAAGGTCTTCCGCTGTCGGTGTGTCGCCCAGTGTTTCCTTGCGGCAGTCGCACAGCCATTGGTAGAGCGACGGGGAGACAACAAGTGCCCGGGGCACGTGCCCATGCTCGACGAGGTAGCGTTCGATGTGGGCGAAGACTTCCTCGAAAGCGTCGAAGTGTTGCATTGCGGACGCCTCTTAGAGTCGTTCTGAAACCTTTTTGAGCTGCTCGCTGACCGTTTCCAGTACACTGCTAACACTCGTGACGACATGCTTGGCGGTTGCGGCGACGTGCTCTTTGATCTCGCCGATCGTTTCATCAACACCTTGGCGAGCGAGTTCAGGGTAGAGCGGGAACTGCTGGCAGAAGTCGCGAACCTCAGCTCGAATGCGCTCGAGTGCATCAGGGTTCGTGCGCTCTGTGAGCGCGCGATCGATCCACGCAGCGATCTGCCGCATTTCGGGTTCTTTCATGCCGCGCGTTGTCATGGCAGGAGTGCCGAGCCGAATGCCGCTGGTCACCAGTGGGGGCTGGGTGTCGAATGGAACGGCGTTTTTGTTGCAGGTAATGCCTGCTTTATCGAGCGCGTGCTCGGCATCTTTCCCGGTGATGCCTTTGGAGCGAAGGTCAACGAGCATCAAGTGATTATCGGTGCCGCCGCTGACGATCGAGTAGCCACGTTCGATGAGAGCTTCCGCGAGTGCTTTTGCGTTGCGAATCACCTGGCGGGCGTACTCTTTGAATGAATCTTGCAAGCATTCGCCGAACGCGACTGCTTTTGCAGCGATGACGTGCATGAGCGGTCCGCCCTGGATTCCCGGCATGACCCAGGAATCGAGAATCTCGCCCATTTTCTTGACGCGACCGGATTTCGGTGCAACCTGGCCGAAGGGGTTGTCCACATTCCTGCCGAGCAGGATCAGCCCGCCGCGTGGGCCACGGAGGGTTTTGTGTGTGGTCGAGGTTACCACGTCGCAGTATGGAATCGGCGATTGGAGCAGCCCTGCGGCGATGAGGCCAGCTGGGTGCGCGATGTCAGCCATCAGGAATGCACCGACGCGATCGGCTATCTGACGAAAGGCGCGGAAGTCAATCTCGCGCGAGTATGCCGACGCACCCACAGTGATCATCCGCGGGCGATGTTCGAGTGCGAGTGCTTCGACCTGGTCGTAGTCAATGCGACCAGTCTCAGGATGGACACCGTAGGAAACGAATCGGTACATGCGACCGGAGAAGTTCACCGGCGAGCCATGCGTGAGATGTCCGCCGTGCGCCAGATCCATGCCGAGCACAGTATCGCCGGGCTGGAGGTAGGCAAAGTACACCGCCATGTTCGCGCTCGAACCGCTGTGGGGTTGGACGTTCGCATATTCAGCATTGAAAAGTTTTTTTGCGCGCTCGATCGCGAGTGTTTCCGCCACGTCCACCCACTCGCACCCGCCGTAGTAGCGGCGACCAGGGTAGCCTTCGGCGTACTTGTTCGTCAGCACACTCCCTTGCGCTTGGAGGACAGCGAGCGAGGTAAAGTTCTCCGACGCAATGAGCTCGATTTTATCCCGCTGCCGCTCGTACTCGCCAACGAGTGCGGCATAAAGCTCGGGATCGGTCGTGCGGACGATGTCGTACATTGACTGCGTGCAGAAATGATTCAACAGAATTAGCGTGTAACAACCACTGGAGCAATGAGCACTGTCTGTGTAGTGCGATAGTGGAGCATATACATGCCCGCACCAAGAGACGAAATAGGCACAGCTATCGCTTGCCCAGCAGCAAGGTTCGAAAGATGATATTCGGCGAGTGCGCGACCGTCGAGGCTGCACATGCGCAAGGTTGCGTGGCTACTGAGTGCGTCAATTGGCAGGCGAATAGCTACCATGTCACCACTGGCTGGGTTGGGGAAGATGTCCAGACGGTTCGGAGAAACAGGTGTCTCTGCGCTTGCAAGCGGAACTTCGATGCAACGAGCTGTCCCGCTCGTGTCAGTAGCGGGTACAAAACATGTCAACACCGCTGATGTTGGACGCACCAGTGTGCCTTCACCGATTTGGACAGACCACAGCGGTGCAGGCTGGCTCATTGGTGATGGGCGGACACTGGCTAAGCTTGCGCCGAGGAGAATCGATCGCGGATGCTGTTGACGGAATGTTTGGAACGTCGAGTCGGCAGCAAGCTTTCGGACCATGACATTGCTATTCATGAACGTCGCCGGCAGTGCCTGTTCCCCGCGGAGTTGACCAAGCCGATCGAATCCTGGAATGCCAAAGAGAGGGAATGCCTGGTAGAGTGCAACTACTTTGACGACAGCGTAGATGAGCGTGGTATCGGCACCATTGCTCGCTTTTCCGCTGATCGAGTAGAGCCAGAGCGTGTTTGTGCCACGTTGGAAGTCGAACGCAAGCGTCACAGTACTGCCAATTCCGCCGCCAAGATTTGCCAGGAGCGAGGTATCACCCGTGGTATAGATCGCGTCGGTTGCTGCGTTGGAAATTCCCGATTGGGTTGCAGTGCGAATCGCTGCACTGGCGCCCTCAGCGGCAGTAAAGGGGGCGAGCAACTGTGCCAACGAGCTTGCATGCACAACGAAGGAAAGTAGTACTCCGACTAGCTGCGGTTTCATGGCAGATGTTCTGTAGTGTGTTGCTGGCGTGAAACTACGAAATACGATAGCATAGCATGGAGTCGCTGTTTCCATTGCGGTGTAATTTGCATGCTGTTGCTCTACTACCGCTTGACTGATGGAACTGACTGCAGAGCAGTGGCGCGCGGTTGCCCGATCGGCGATCGCATCTCGCCTCATTGACGACATCGAGGAACGAGAGCTTGCCCCGAAAGGGCTCGTGACCTACCAATTTTCAGCCAAAGGACATGAGCTCTTCCAAGCACTCCTTGCCGAGCTTCTCACTCACGAGCACGATGCAGCGACGGTCTATTACCGTTCGCGTCCCTTCGTCCTCCACGCAGGGATGACCTACGAGGAAGCCTTCAGTGGGCCACTGGCCAGACGTGGCAGTCGCAATGGTGGCCGAGACATTGGCGTTGTGCACAACTTAGTACGGCGACGCACGGTAACAGTTCTTCCGGCTTCCGGAGACGTCGGGGCGCAGTACACCCCCGCTGCTGGGTGGGCACAGGCAATAGGCTACTACGTGCGTGTCCTGGAGGATTTTTCGTGGGACGGTGCAATCGCGGTTGCACTCGGTGGCGATGGGTCGGTTGCGACCAATGGGTTTTGGTCCGCACTGACGATGGCGACAACGCTTGGCTTGCCACTGGTCTTTGCGATCGAAGACAACGGCTTTGGGATTTCCGTGCGCTCATCGCTGCAGACTCCCGGTGGAAACATTGCGAACAATTTGCGTTCGTTTCGGAACCTGCTTGTGCTCGATTGCGACGGTGCCGATCCTGCTGAGGCATCGCAAGCAGTAATCGAGGCTATTCAGACAGCGCGGAATAAGCGTAAGCCTGTTCTTCTTCGTGGACGAGTTCCGCGGCTATGCGGACACTCAGGTGCGGACAATCAAGCGTACAAGACCCCTGATGAGCGGGCCGAGGAAGAACGCCGCGATCCGCTCCCGCGCTTGCGGAGCTTTCTCCAGCGGAAGGGCATCCTTTCGGCGCAGCAGTGGAAAGAGCTTGCTGAGGATGTCCAAGCGCAGGTACGCGCGGCGTCTGAGGCTGCACTTGCACAAGCTGAGCCGGATCCGAGCACCGCGACGCGATACGTATTCTTCGATGGCCAGACAATCCAGCAGGTCGGCGGTCTGTGGAGCGTTGCACCACCTGAGCACCACTGGACGACGCAGCCACGCACCGATGGACCGCGCATCAATCTGATCGAAGCGGTGCGACGGACGCTCGCCTGTGAGCTGGACCGGAATCGGCGTGTGGTCATTTTCGGAGAGGACGTCGGCGCCAAAGGCGGCGTCCACGGTGCGACGGTTGATCTCCAGCGGCAATTCGGCGAAGAACGTGTCTTCGATACCTCGCTATCGGAGGAAGGGATCATCGGTCGTGCCATTGGGATGGCGCTGGCAGGTTTGGTGCCGATCCCCGAAATCCAGTTTCGCAAGTACCTCGACCCAGCGATGGAGCAGTTCAACGACTGCGGCACGATCCGCTGGCGGACCAACAACGCGTTCGCTGCGCCAATGGTCGTGCGAATACCGGTCGGCTATAGTAAGCGCACGGGCGATCCTTGGCATAGCGTCTCCGGCGAGGCAATCTTTGCGCACACGATCGGGTGGATGATCGCTTTCCCCTCGAATGCACGCGATGCAGCAGGGCTTTTGCGTGCAGCGATCTATGCGAACGATCCGGTGGTGTTCCTCGAACACCGTAACCTGCTCGATACCGCTCCAGCGCGCACACCGTATCCGGGCGATGATTTCATCGTTCCGCTGGGGACCGCAGCATGTGTGCTCGAAGGCACCGAAGCAACAATCGTCACCTGGGGCGACATGGTACACCAATCGCTCGAAGCGGTGCGCCAGGTGGGGCGCTCGGTCGAAGTCATCGATCTGCGGACGATTCGGCCGTGGGATCGAGAACGCGTGCTCGAATCAGTGCGGCGGACTGGCCGCTGCCTCATCGTGCACGAGGATACGATTACCTGTGGTTTCGGGGCAGAAATCAGTGCAACCATCACCGAAGAAGCGTTCGATTTTCTCGATGCACCGGTTATGCGGCTGGCACCGCCGGATGTGCCGATTCCATACAACAAAGGCTTGATGGCGGCAATCGTTCCAACACCAGAGCG
>RFIK01000037.1 GCA_003695605.1 Chlorobiota bacterium | reverse complement strand
TGAAGCGATTGCACGAACGTATATCGCACCTGACACCGATGATCGTGCCGTCTGCGCGGTGGCGATGGAGTTCGTGCTTGAAGCGCTCCACAACTGCTCCAAAATCGCCAAAGAAGAGCGCATCGCTGGCGTTGCCTATAAAGACATGCTCGGTTCACTTCTTCGAGGGAAACGCTTCGAGGAGGACATGGACGAGGGCACCTAATACCAGACAACGCTACCGAAGCTCACCGCGGATTTAGTTGGAAGATCGTTCCACTGCCCGTAATCAAGCATCACCCCTTCGCCAGGATCGAAGGCTTCCAGGAATGTCATCGCCGGAGGGAATCCGCAAATGCGGCGAGCGTCACCGCTCCGCGCAATCGTGGTAAAGAGCCGATTGCTACTGCCCCGTGCGATTGCATCGAGCACATCGTAATCTTCAGCGCGGAGCTGATCGAGCATCGGCGCGGCATCCCACTCATCACCGAAGCGCCGGCCGATGTGCGCTAAGTCGCCGCTGACGAGGATGAGCGGACGCCGTCCGCTCCTTTGGATGACCACCCTCAACGCACGGCAAAATGCAGCAACTTTCGCATCAGTAGATGGATGTGTCGAGCGATGGACAAAATCATGGAACGAGGTCACCAGCACCGGCAAGACAGTGTAGTCCCGATCGGGAAACAAGTGTTGGATGAAAACGTGATGGAGTTCCAGTGCATGTTCGGGTTGGTAGGCAATGTCGTTGCGCGTCAAAGGCAGGCCCACTTCTTGCCGCAGTGCTTCGACCAGCTCCCGATCGGTCTTGATTCGTCCAAGCGGTGTGACGAAATCTTTCGTGGTCAGCAGGAAGCGGTCTTGCCAGCCGTAGTGCGAGGTGCCGATGTGCACGATCAAATCGAACTCTGCCTGCCGCAGTGCATTGAACGGATAGGCGTAGTGCTCACCGGCGACGCGGAAGTCTATGTGTGGGATGAATGCTGCGCGTGCGTTCTGTGGGTATGCGCGTGCCGGCACTGATTGGAGAATCCGTTCCAAGTACTCATGCAGTGCAGAAGGCTCGGCGGGATAGACGCTTCCAGCGCACACTGCTTCGATGGCGTCTGCTTCCAGGAACTGCCGAGCACGTGCAAAGAGCGGACTGTCGAGCAAAAGCTCTTCGTCGAGCCATTGCAGAAGGCGGCGGAACTGCGATGCACGAAAGTTTCGATCAAATCGCGTACGAATGTGCTCAAGCAGTTCAGCAATGGTCACAGTACCATCGAGCAATTCAAGCAACGCGGAGAACTCAGTCTCGAACTCGAGGTCTGAACGAACGTAGCCATATGGATCTTCGAATCGGATCACATCACGGCTACGATCGAAGACGACCTGGAGTTCTTGGCGGAGCGCTGGACGCTCGGGGAGATTCACAGCAGGTTAGAGCTTCCGTTCGACATGCCGCATGAAAGCATAGAACCCAACACCCGCAAGAGCTGACAGTAGTGCAGCGAGGAGGAACCATAGCTCGACGCTGTCGCCTCCAGCGAATGCAGCAACGAGCATGACGGCTGCGGTTGCATAATGGGCCAGTGGTACGTACCGTCGGACTTTCGCAATGTTGCTGTGCAAGGACATGGAGAATCTGTCGAGGGTGACCTACAATCGGAGAGTAGCCTCAAGCGCGGTTTTCACATCGGTTCGCTCATCGCGGTACTTGACGATGAGAGCACATGACGCCTGAAGGCCATGCTCGAGGCAAAAGGACGAATTGCCCAGCCGTCTGGTGCCAGGAACGACGACCGCACCTACGGGGATTTCCAGCGGGTGGGAATCTGTCGCACGGAGAATCCGTTCGTGGACCAGGTCGTAGACGGGAACCGACGCGGTGAGCATCACACCAGCACCGATGACCGCTCGGCGGCGGACGAGCACACCCTCGTAGATACCGACGTTACCGCCGATGAATGCATCGTCTTCGATGATGACTGGCTGGGATTGGGTGGGTTCGAGAACGCCACCAATCTGTGCTGCAGCGCTGATGTGAACGCGAGCTCCAATTTGAGCGCAGGTTCCGATGAGCGCATGCGAATCTACCATCGTGCCTTCGCCGACGTACGCGCCAACGTTGATGTACATCGGCGGCATGCAGATGACACCGGGCGCAACATATGCCCCGCGTCGAATCGCCGAGCCACCGGGAACAAGCCGAACACGATCGTCGAGTGAGAGCGTCCGTGGTGGAAGTGTGTGCTTATCGAAAAACGTTTCGCCACCGTGGGGAATCGGCGCTAGGACGCCATAGCGGAACAGAAGCAAGATTCCACGCTTGACCCATCCGTGGACGACCCAGCGGCCATTTTCCGGCGAGGCAGCCCGAATGGAACCGTTCTCAAGCGCAGATAAGAATTGCTCTGCGAATTCCTCGATGGTTCCTCTCTGAGGTACCAGTGGTTGGCTATCGAGCGACTCGACGAGTGCGCGGAGCTCGCTTTCGTGAACGGTCATGAGCAAAGGCAAGATTGAGAAGTTTGTACACCAGCCGTGCAGCGGTTAGGTTCGGGTGGTGAAGTTTTTTGATTGGCGCAAGCTCGACGACGTCGAACCCGACGATGCGTCGCCCCGACTCAACGAGTCGTGTTACGATTGCGATGCATTCGGAGTAACTGAGTCCTTCCGGTTCAGGTGTCCCCGTCGCTGGCATGATGCTCGGATCGAGCGCGTCAACATCGAATGTGATGTACACGTGCTCACTCAATCCTTCGAGAACGCGGTCCATCCACTGCGCATCGCCACGGCGTATCGCATAGGCGTAGAAGGTACGCACTCCCGCCGATCGAATGAACGCAGCTTCCTCCTTCGAGAGTGCGCGGATACCGACTTGCGTGATGCGCGATGGTTCGACAAATTCTGCGATACGTGCCATCACACAGGCATGGGAGTATGGTGTTCCGTCGTACTCGATTCGTAGGTCAGCGTGTGCGTCGAACTGGAGAATGGTCAGGTCTGGAACCTTCTGCGCGTGTGCACGGACAAGCGGCGCTGTCATCGAGTGCTCGCCGCCGAGGCCGACGCAGAACTTGCCTGCCTGAAGGATTGCCGATGCACGCGCCTCGACGAGGGCGAGTGCTTCCTCGATGGGAAGCTTTTTCAGTGGGAGTGGTTCGAGGGTAGCAATTCCACGCTCGAAGCACAACTCGCGGTCGAATTCATCATCGTAGAATTCCACGTAGTGGCTTGCGCGAAGAATTTCGCGTGGCCCATCTTTAGTGCCTTTGCCATAGCTTGTCGTTCGTTCCAGTGGAATTGGTTGGATGGCGATTGCGGCAGTGTCAGTACTCTTCTCCGGTGGTATGCCTAAGAAGTTTTCCGTGGCAGGCAAATAGGAGAGCATATCGTTCGTTCCAAGGTCACCATCAGGCGGTGCGAAAATACTGCCACTTCGGTCTGCAAGAAGATGTATCATTTCGAAACGCTCTACTCTATGCTCACGCTTGAACACCTTGTTGGTTTTCTCACCCTGACTGCGCTTGAGATTGTCCTTGGGATTGACAACATCATCTTCGTCAGCATTGTGACCGAGCGAGTGCAACACTCTCGCCGCATGCTTGCGCGTCGGCTGGGACTATCGCTGGCGCTGGTGTTCCGCATTGCGTTGTTGCTCGGCATCACGTGGATTGCAGGACTGACCGCACCGCTTGTTTCGATCATGGAGCACGAGATCAGTGGGCGGGATGTGATACTGTTCGGCGGAGGACTATTCTTGCTGGCAAAGGCAACCCGTGAAATCCACCATCGCGTTGAAGGACTCGATGTTCTCGAGCAGAAAAGCGAACGCGTTGTATCCTTTTCGTCGGCAATTACGCAGATTGTCCTGCTCGACCTTGTTTTCTCGCTTGATTCAGTGATTACAGCAGTAGGGCTCTCGCAACACCTTGCGGTAATGCTCGCTGCCAACGTTGCGGCAATGATCGTGATGGTTGCCAGCAGTAATGCGATTGCCCGCTACCTTCAGCAGCATCCGACGCTTGTTATGCTCGCGTTGGCGTTCCTGCTGTTGGTTGGTTTTGTGCTTGTTCTCGATGGGGTCGGCATCGAGGTTAGTCGTGGGTACGTCTATACAGCGATGGCGTTTTCGGTGGGTGTTGAATTTCTCAACATGCGTCGTCAGCGCAAGATTCGCCAACGGATGGGGCAGGCGCAGGCTACTTCAACGCCGGAACGAGCCGTTTGACAGCAGCAGGGAGCACGTCGAATATTTGCTCCGGTGCCTTGAAGAGGTTTCGTGCAGCGTGGGTTTGATCTGCAAGTTTGGTGGCGACGTCATACGCGTAGAGATTGAGCACCATCCGCCCGCCGGTGATTTCAAAGGAGCCGGTAATCGCGTACCTACAGTGGAGCTTTGCAATTGCACGCCAGAGGTCGGATTCAAACTGTGGCGAACTTGGGTCGAGATTGAATTCCGCCAAGGCTTGCTCCATCGAATCGGCAGGGATAACGACAAATTGCTTGCCATGCAACTCGTGGCGTTCGAGCAGTCCGCGGAGGCTATCCGCAATGGCGTAGCTGTACGTCAAAAGGTGCATGTTCCCATCGAGATTTTTGATCGGGAGTACTGCGACGCGTACCTGTGCTCCTGCTGCAATGCTGCACGATACCAGCACGATGAGCAATCGTAGCATCGGAGATACCTACACGTTGGTGGAACTACTGTCCGGGATCGTCATTCCACTGGCGCGGAGAAATGATTCAAGCGATTCGATGAGTACATGGATGCGAGCAACGGTATCGGGGACCGCATCCCACGCGCCGAGCGATGCATGTTGCATCAATTCTGCGCCGCAGTCTGCCAGCTCTGCAAATCCGAATTGCCGTGCAGAGCCTTTGAGCGTATGACCGAAGCGGTAGAGTTCGCTTTGATTATGCGCAGCGATGATGTTTGGTAGAACTGTGCTGAGGTCATTGCGCCACGAGACGCAAAACTCGGGCGCTAAGTCGCGGAGAATGGGATCGTCGGGTAGTTGCATTGCTGAATCAAGGAGCAAGTGGAAAAGCGATGGACGAGCGTCCCTATAAGCCGGATTCTGTCCAGCACTCTCCCGTAATGGGAGGGATGCTGGTGCAGTCATGTGCCTTGGGCGATGCATTGCTGCATGCCTCTTGCGCGACCTACCCGATGCGTGCTCCTCGGGTTACCCGACGAGCGCCTGCCACGCACAGGACGATCGCATCTGCTCGGTCTTGCACCGCGTGGGGTTTGCCCTGCCACACGTGTCACCACGTGTGCGGTGCGCTCTTACCGCACCATTTCACCCTTACCGCTCCTCGCAGTGGCAAGAAGCGGCGGTGTTGTTTCTGTGGCACTTTCCGTC
>RFIK01000036.1 GCA_003695605.1 Chlorobiota bacterium | reverse complement strand
CCTCAGTGGAGCGATCGAGTTCGATAAACGCCGCAGTTTTTGGAGCGAGCATCACCACGATCAAAACCCAGCGTACCACCGCGTGATTCTCCACACTGTGTTGATTGATGATGACCCAGCGCGGACAGCCCCAGAAGTGGTCGTCATTCCTGCCGATGAACTGCTTCCACTGCTCGAGAAAGCGGAAGAAAGTTCGGATACTGTTTCGTTCGACGAACTGCAGAGCTACGCGCTGCTCCGATTGCTGCGTCAGAGTTCTGAACACACCGAGTACTACCGTGGTCGGAGCGTGCGCGAAGGCTTTGTGCTTTCCGTGCGGGCATTCCTCCAACGCTATGCATCCAAACGGCGGCGTCCGCGGTACACTTCTGAGCAGTTCGATCGGTTGGTAGGCTGTGCAGCGCAGTCGCCGCAGGCTGCGTTTTTGGAGCGCATCGTTGCGGGGGTGCCGGATTCAGTTCCGCAGCAACTTTCGGCGATCTGCCACGAGCCAATTGCGAGTGAAGGGCAGAGGTTGCGCGGTGAGATTGTGACAAATTGCGTAGTGCCATCGGCGTGCGTTCTTGCAAGCGAGCAGCTTCGCATCGGCGTGTTTACGTGGTACTGGAGTGCTCGTGCACTGAACCGCTACGCTCTGCTCGCGCGGGAGTTCCCGCGTATCCCGCAGTCGTATGTCTGGCAGCAGCAGGGGATGCTTGAAATGCTCCGATACCGCAACATGCCGGTTGCATTGGGAGAGGTCTTCCGTCAGTACAGCACACTCCTTGCACTCGATTTCTACCGAGCAGCGCACGAACCGCCCCTGCTCGAGGACGAGCGGTAGCAGCTGCTACGCAGAGGCGATCAGTGCCTGGTTCGGCATCGCATCTCCACGCGGTAGGGCGTCTATTTTTGCAAGCATTCGTCAAACCTGATCTACAGCGCGAATGTCCACTTCGATGGTTTTGATCACTGGAGCAAGTGGTGAGATGGGGCATGCGCTCATCGAGGCCCTTGCAAAAGAAGGAACACCAGTTCTCGCAGCTGATGTGCGTCCACTCCCGCATGCGCTTGCAGAGCAATGCGTGGCAGTCTTGTCCGGTGCAGAAGGTGATGTCACCAGCACTGCATTTGCCGAGCGTGCAGCTCAATACCCGATTCGCCGAATCTTCCACCTTGCAGCGGTGCTTTCGACAGCAGCGGAACACGATCCTGTGCGGGCACACCGTGTCAATGTTGATGGGACGCTTGCTGTGCTCAGCTTGGCGCAGCAACGTGGAGAGAAGGCTCGGCATTCTGTACAGGTGATTTTCCCCAGTACGATCGCTGTCTATGGCTTCCGCTCGCTCGAGGAAAAGCAACGCGTTCCGGCGGTACGTGAAGATCAATCGCTCCAACCGCGTACGCTCTATGGTATCGCGAAACTTCACTGCGAGCGTCTTGGTGAGTACTACACCAACCACTACATGCAGCTTGCTCGACCAGCGCGATGGGTTGATTTCCGTGCCTTGCGATTCCCTGGGCTTATCAGTGCAGAAACGCTTCCGAGCGGTGGCACAAGCGACTATGCTCCCGAAATGCTCCACGCTGCAGCCCAGGGAGTGCCATACCGCTGCTTTGTACGGCCTTCTACCCGCATTCCATTCATGGCCATGCCCGATGGCATCAAAGCACTCCGCATGCTTGCCGATGCTCCCGTAGAACACCTCTCCCAGCGTGTTTACAACATCGGTGCGTTCGCGCCGACTGCAGAAGAGATCGCAACGATAGTGCAGAGCTACTTCCCTGATGCAGTGATCGAATATGACGTTGATGAGCGCCGCCAAAGTATCGTGGACTCTTGGTGCGCCGATGTAGATGATTCAGCGGCACGGCGTGACTGGGGCTGGCAGCCTGATTACGATTTCGAGCGCGCCTTCGCCGAATATCTGGTGCCGG
Organism: Chlorobiota bacterium; assembly: GCA_003695605.1. Lineage (GTDB taxonomy): Bacteria > Bacteroidota > Ignavibacteria > Kapaibacteriales > NICIL-2 > NICIL-2. Next base: position 635 of record RFIK01000036.1, on the reverse strand, counting down.
CAGTACGGCGTCGCTACCGTCAGACCACACCAGTGCAGCAGTGACCAATGCCGAACCACCTTGCCGCAGAGCGCTCGCTCTACTTGCTTCAGCACGCCGATAATCCCGTCCCCTGGGTGCCGTGGAGCGAGGAAGCATTTGCGCGTGCTCGCCGCGAGCAGAAGCTTGTGTTCCTGAGCATTGGCTACTCGGCATGTCACTGGTGTCACGTGATGGAAGAAGAGTCGTTCGCTGATAGCGAGGTTGCTGCTCTTCTCGAGCGCTGGTATATCCCCATCAAGGTTGATCGAGAGGAGCGTCCTGATGTTGATGCGCTCTACATGAGCATCTGTCAAGCACTGACCGGACAGGGTGGCTGGCCGCTGACAGTGATTCTCACGCCGGAGCGTGAGGTGATTTTCGCCGGGACCTACTTTCCAAAGCGCAGCACGCACTACCGCATTGGACTGATCGAACTTTTGGAACGTGTTGCGGCACTCTGGCAGCAAGACGGCCAGATGGTGCGCTCCTCCGCACGCGTGCTTATGGAACGCATCGCACCGCACCTTCGCTCTGCACGTTCGGGAATGATTTCGGATGGCACCGTCGCTGCAGCAATCGCGCAGCTCAACAAACTTTTTGACGAACAGTATGGT
>RFIK01000035.1 GCA_003695605.1 Chlorobiota bacterium | reverse complement strand
TGTGCCTGATCCGACGACGGGGTATGTCCTCGATTTGAAGCTGCTTCGCGACATTATCGAAGAGCATATCATCGCGAAAGTGGACCACCGGCACCTCAACGAAGACGTAGATTTCCTCCGAGGCATTATTCCGACGGCTGAAAATTTGGCGTGGGCGTTCTGGCGTATCCTCGAACCACGCATCCCCGCCGGCACACTCCATTCGATCAAGGTGTACGAGTCGGAGAACAATTTCGTCGAATATCGCGGCGAGCCGATGGACGTGCCTCGCTACTGTGTCGAACACATCGAGCATGAGCAATGAACCTCGAGCAGAAAAATGGTAACGGATGCGTTGCTCTCGAGCAGCTGCAGTCCTTTGATGCGAACGGCAACATGCCAATCACCGAACACGAACGGCAGCGGATGATCGAGCAACTCGAGCAGAAGTTCGCCGAAGTGATGGACATTCTCCGCATTGATCGCACACGCGATCCAAACAGCCGCGAAACTCCACGGCGGCTTGCGCGCATGTGGGTCAACGAGCTGTTCATCGGCCGCTACACGCCTCCACCGCCAGTGACAATCTTTCCCAATCGCAAAAACGTCAACGAGCTGATCATCAGCAAAGGAATCAAGGTGATGTCCGTTTGCTCACATCATTGGCAGCCGATCAGCGGCACGTGCACGATTGGATATATGCCCGGCGACTATATCATCGGGCTTAGCAAGCTGACGCGCATTGTCGAATGGTTCTCCCGGCGTGGGCAAATCCAGGAGGAATTGGGTGAGCAGATCGCTGACTACCTCGAGAGCATGCTCAAACCGCGTGCACTCGGCGTAATCATCACTGCGAAGCATTACTGCATGATCGCACGTGGTGTCGAAGCCGATCATGAGCAGAGCGACATGATCACCTCCGTCCTCCGCGGGGAACTGCAGCACGATGCAAACTTGCGGAATGAGTTTTTTCGCCTTGCACAGTCTTGACAATGGCATCAATTAGCTACGAGCAGCCGTTCTGGTGTCGTGGAGTGCTCGTTGCAGGCGTTGACGAAGCTGGGCGCGGCTCGCTGGCAGGCCCGGTCGTCGCCGCCGCTGTCGTCCTCCGTCCAGACAATTGCTCGCTGTGTCGTCAGCTGCGCGATTCTAAGGAACTTACTCGGCGAAAACGGGAGGAACTCTTCGAGGAGATCATTGGCTCTGCAGTTGCGTGGAGCGTTGGAGTCGCCAGTGTGGAACACATCGCGCAGCAGAATATCCTTGGCGCAACGATGCACGCGATGCAGCATGCCGTCGAGCAGCTTCGATGTTCAATCGCACACGTCTTTGTTGATGGGCCGCACCATCCATTCCTTGTGCAGCCTACGACGGCCATCGTCGGCGGCGATCGGCGTTCTGCTTCGATTGCTGCTGCTTCCATCATTGCAAAAGTCACTCGCGACCGTTTTATGGAAGAGCTTGCGCGGCAGTACCCACAGTACGGATTCGAACGGCACAAAGGCTATCCAACCGCAGAGCACTTTGCTGCACTCGATCACTGGGGACCAACGCCAGAGCATCGAACGTTGTTTTTGACGAAGTGGCGCGCACGATCCGGGCAAGCGCAGTTGCTGTAATTTGCCATTTGCCGCTGAGAACAATCTTCCTCTGGATTTGTGGACATTCTCTTCGAACGCATCCGCATTGTCAGTCCGTTTGATCAGCGCGATGACGTCGCATACCTTTGGGTACGCAATGGAATCATAGCCTACTGCGACACTAATCCACCAGAGGGTGTACCGCCCACTACGGAGCGAATTAGTGCTCAGGGCTGGATGGCAGCACCAGGTTTTGTGGATATGCACGTCCACCTTCGCGAGCCAGGTCAGAGCCACAAGGAAACAATCGCCACTGGAACTGCGGCCGCGGCAAATGGGGGATTTACCGATGTCGTCTGCATGCCGAATACTGAACCGGCGATTGATTCACCAGCGGTTATCGAATACATCCGCAACCGTGCCACAGGACTTGTCAATGTTCACATCTGTGCTGCAATAACGCTTGGGCGCCGTGGGGAAGTGCTCACTCCGATGCACGAGCTCATCGAGGCAGGCGCGGTGATGTTCTCCGATGATGGGTCGTGTGTGCGAAGTGCCGAAATGATGCGGCGGGCGTTTCTCTACGCTTCGCCCTTCGATGCGCTCCTCAGTCAGCACTGCGAGGAGCATTCCATCACGGAAGGGTTCGACATGCACGACGGCGCAATTGCTGCACGGCTTGGCTTGCGTGGCTATCCCAGTGTTGCTGAGGAGGTCATCATTGCACGCGACATCTTGCTTGCGGAAGCATGCGGGAACCGTCGCTACCATATTTCGCATCTCAGTACACGTGGTGGGGTTCGCCTCCTTCGCCTCGCAAAATCCTGGGGATTGCGTGTCAGTGCGGAAGTGACACCGCATCACTTTACGCTCACACACGAAGCGGCCGATGGCTACAACACCAACGCGAAGATGAACCCACCACTCCGTGAGCGTGACGATGTCGAAGCGATTATCGAAGCGCTCGCCGACGGTACGATTGATGCTATTGCGACCGATCACGCTCCCCATACTGTGGAAGAAAAGAAACAGCCATTTCCACTTGCACCTAATGGCATCATCGGTCTGGAGACAGCTGTCGGGCTGGCACTGACGGAGCTGTACCATCGCCGTGGGCTGCCGCTTCGGCGCATTGTCGAACTAATGAGCGTGGGGCCACGGCGTGTTCTCGGGCTTGAGCAGCCTCGTATTGCTCCGGGAGCGCCAGCTGTGCTAACGATCGTGGCACTCGATGAAGAATGGACGGTCGAGCCGGAGCGATTTCGTTCGAAGGCGCGCAATACTCCGTTTGCACACTGGCAACTACGCGGGAAGCCTCGGTTTGTTCTCAACAACGGCATGCTGTGGACGTGCGTGCTATAGGAGCATGCGGTATGATTTGGAAGCAGTGTGTAATTTTGCGCCAGTGCTGTGCACAGATCCTGCGTGCGGTAACGCAATCAACCCGATGCATGCTCGATGGAGCGTGCATATTCGTTGTATCAAACGTCACAGACTTCGTATGCGATTGCTCGTTGCTTTCCTTGTCGCTCTCGTTGCGATGACCCTTGCCGCTTGCAACATCCGCGGCTTTTTCATTTCGCAAACTGACGACCCTGTTTGGAATGGACCGACGGAGGAGCAGCAGGCTGGCGGTGAAGAGCAATCTCTCGGCGCAAAGCTCTACAACAAGAACTGCGCCTCATGCCATCAGACCACAGGGAAAGGAATTGCTGGAAGTATCCCACCGCTGGCTGGCTCAGCGCTCGCCAATAGCGAGGATGTCACCAAGCCGATCCGCATTGTGCTCCATGGCTTCCGTGGCGCGATTGTCCGGAATGGCGTCAAGTACAACAGCGTGATGCAGCCCTGGCATTCTGTTTTCAACGATGATGAGATTGCTGCGATCCTGACCCACGTCCGTACGAGCTGGGGGAACACAGGCGGCGAAGTCAAACCGGAAGACGTCGCGCGCGTGCGAGAAGCAACGAAAAATCGCACGACGCAATACACGGAAACAGAACTCGAGCAGCCACTCTAATGCCCGCTACTGCTGTTTCCGCTGTTTCGTCGCAACCGGAGGCGCCTGCGCGTGCTCGACCGGCGCGTTCGTTCATCGAACTTTCAAAGCCCGGTATCACGTTGATGGAGGTAGTTACCGCAGCAGTTGGGTACTGGGTTGCCCAGCCATGGCTGCACGGTACGCTATGGACAGTTCTATGGCAGTTGGGGGTAGTCTCTGTGGGTGTTTTCCTTCTGGGAGCTAGTGCAGGTGCGTTCAATCACATCCTCGAGCGATGGAGCGATGCGGCTATGCAACGCACGTCGCTCCGCCCACTGCCAGCAGGCAGAATCTCCGTAGTCGCAGCATACGTCTACGCATGGTCTCTCCTTGCATTGGGCATGACTACGCTTCTTCTTCTTGGCTGGACCGTTGCTCTGTTGGGAGTGGCAACGGTTGCACTCTACGCATTGCTCTACACCCCCCTCAAAACGAAAACAGCGCTCGCGCTCTATCTCGGTGGTATTCCCGGTGCACTGCCGGTTATAGGCGGCTGGGTTGCTGGTGGAGGGGAGCTTCTCTCTCCAGAAGCAGCTATCCTCGCAGCAATCATGTTTTGGTGGCAATTGCCGCACTTTTTGGCACTTGCGATCTTGTACGCTGATGACTACCGTCGTGGTGGCATCGTACTGCTCGGCGATGGGAAAGCGAATCGTCTGGCATTGCATACGCTGCTCTACGCGGTGTTGCTTGTGCTCGCGAGTGCCGCATGGTGGGTGTGGGGAAAAGGTGGCATCCTCTACGCTCTCGGATGTGGAACATTGAGTGCATGGCTGCTTGTTCGTTGCATGCAGCTTGTCCGACAGCCGAATCAGGCAAATGGGCGGCATGTCCTGGTCGCAACGTACATGTTTCTGATGGGCTTGTTTCTCCTTGCAGCGGTGGACTTGCGATGAAGCATCACATTGCTGCGTTTGCGATGTTTACTGCTCTCGCGGTTGTCGGCTGCCAGCGGAGTTCAGAGGCTGTATGGGATGAGCTTCCGCGTATCAAACAAGCGCCCTCGTTTGTAGTAACCAACTACGACGGTCGCCAGCTCTCCAGTGAGGATCTTGGCGGCCGTCCGTGGGTCGCCTCGTTCATGTTCGCAACCTGCCAAGGGGTGTGTCCGATCATGAATCGGCATGTTGCGGAGTTGCAGCAACGTTTTGGAGATCATGTTCGCTTTGTTTCCTTCAGTGTAGATCCAGAAACAGACAGCCTGCCGGTTTTAGCGTCTTATGCACGCGAGTATGGCGCTCGGCCAGGTGTATGGTTCATCACACGGACGACGCTCGACTCGGTTCGGATGCTCTCGCGCGATGGATTTTTGCTCTCCGATCCGAAGACACCGGATCTACATAGCTCGCGGCTCGCTCTTGTCGATGAACATGGGCAGATCCGCGGCTACTTCAACAGCCTCGATACAGCTGACGTTGCTCAGCTACGCCAACTGCTTGCAGCGTATGTGGAACGCAAGCGGGAAACGGTGCAATGAGCCGACTCCTCCGAAGCATACCTGACGAGACGCTCCGCATTGTGATCTATGCGACCGCAGTTGTGGTCTCAGCACTTGTAACATTCATCATCACCAATCCCGGAGTGCTGCGGATTGGAACGTTCGATGTTTCGTATGCACCGGCGTTCCACGCGTTTCTCAACGGCACAGTTGCGGTACTTCTGTGCATTGGATACCTCGCAATTCGCAGTCGGAGGATCGCACTCCACCGAACGCTCATGTTGAGTGCCTTTAGCCTTTCGACGCTATTTTTGATTTCGTACGTGATCTATCACACGCAGAAGGCCGAGCCGGTGTACTTTTCTGGCACAGGTCTTGTGCGGATGATATACCTCGTTGTGCTCGTCTCGCACATTTTTCTGGCAGCGGGGATTGTTCCGCTGGCGCTTTTCACGATCGTGCGCGGTTGGCGTGGCGAATATGCCCGCCACCGGCGCGTTGCGCGGTGGACGTTGCCGCTGTGGCTCTATGTCGCCGTCACTGGCGTTGCTGTTTACGTCATGCTCTACGTATGGCGTCCGTAGTCGAACAATCGTGCAGGTACAATGTTTTCGCAGCGAGTTGACCGAATACTCAAAGCTTCGATCCTCGGGGGCGGGGCAGTGCTCACCGTCGGTGCGTTAGTGCTCTATTTCGGTATGCGCAATGATGTAACCGACGTTGGCTACCGTCCCCAGCAACCTGTGCCGTTTTCCCACAAGCTGCACGTCGGCGAACTCCAGATTCACTGCCAGTACTGCCATGCGGGCGTCGAAGTCTCGGAGCATTCACCGGTGCCGACAACGAGCACGTGCATGGGCTGCCACATAGTGATCAAGGCGGAAAGCCCCAAACTTCAACTTGTGCGGGATAGTTGGGAGAAAGGAATTCCGATCCAATGGCGCAGAGTCCACAAGCTCCCTGACTACGTCCACTTCAACCACTCGCGGCATATTCGCGCGCAGATTGATTGCCAATCGTGCCATGGGAACGTGGAAATTCAAGGCGTCATCGCGCAGAACAAACCACTTTCAATGGGGTGGTGTTTGGAGTGCCACCGGCATCCAGAGAAAAACATTGTTGCGGCGCGCCCGATTTCGGGAATCTTCACTGGCGAACAGCTGCCGGAGAACTACCGGGAGCATCTGTTTGAACCAATCAACTCAAACCTCGTCCAAGGAGTAGCCTTGCGCGTGCGACCGATTAGCTCGCCACAATTTGGCGCGTGGGAGACCGATGTGCCAACCCCTACGGTAGCGGGTATCCCGCATCCGAAGCTCCCGGGCTACGGTCCGGAGAACTGTTCAGCATGTCACTATTGATGAGCGACTGTTTATGTCAACGACAATTCCAGAACGCTTGATGCACGACTCGATGGAGCATTTCGCTCGTGTGGTCGGTGAAGAGCCAGATGTAGCCAGTGATGGTCCTCCGATACTGGAGACACCGCTATCACGGCGGTCGTTCATGGCGATGCTCTCAGCGGCGATGGCAGTTACCGCTGCAGCCTGTCGTCGTCCCGACTACAAGCTCGTTCCAGCGGTGAAAAATCCTGAGTACGCGATCCCCGGAGTGCCGCTCTACTACAGCACGTGCTACATGCACAAAAACGTTGTGCATCCGCTGCTTGTTCGGGTGCGGGAAGGGCGTCCAGTCAAGGTCGAAGGGAACGACCTCCATCCGATCGTCGGCGGCAAATCGAGTGCGCTCATTCAAGCAACACTCTTCGAACTCTACGATCCGGAGCGCATCCGACCCATCCTGGTTGGACGGCGACCTGGCGTCATTCCGAGCGGGAACTATTCGACGCCTGCGAATGCAGTGGCACAGATTGTCGAGGCAATTCGCACTGCGAGCGGGGAAGGAAAGCACATCCGCATTCTCATTGACGAGCATTGCTCCCCAGCTCTCGGTACGCTTTCACGGCTTGTCGAGCAGCATGTGCCAAATGCCCAAGTGGTTGTGTTCCCCTGGGCAATCGCCGATGGTGCTGCGGAAGCAAGCAAGGCGTTGCTCGGAATCGAAGGAACGCTTGTACCAAGCCTTGAGCGCGCAGACGTTATCGTCAGCGTTGATGCTGATTTCCTTGGCACGGACCGGAATGCAGTCTATCACACCCGTGGCTTTGCAGCTCGCCGAAAGCCAACGCAGTCGAACCCTGTGATGAGTCGCTTCATCGCTGTCGAGGGGCGCTACAGCCAGAGCGGTGCCGCAGCCGATGAGCGAGTGGTGATCCATCCGCGCGACTACGAGTCGTTCCTTACGGCGCTCTATAACAACATCGCACAAGCCAAAGGCGCGCAGCAATTAGCGCATCCCACCTCGCATCGTGATGCTGCGGCGCGAATCGCTCGGGAGCTTCTGGCTGCTGGCGAGCGTGGCTGCGTGCTCGTCGGTGAGCATCTTTCTCCCTATGCACATGCAGTTGGCATTGCAATCAACACGCTGCTCGGCTCCATTGGCGAAGGGAAAGTATTTGCGCACGTGCTCCCGATGAGCCAGATGCGCCGCCCTGCAGTCGAGGCACTCCGCGATGACTTGCGCAACGAACGTGTTGGGGTTGTGCTCTTCAGCCACGTCAATCCCGAGTACACTGCCGATGCAGAGATGCGGTCGCTGCTGCGACGTGTTGAACATCGGTTCGCGCACACGCTCATTGACGACGAAACAGCGCAGCAGTGCACGATAACCATTCCCGCAGCGCATCAGTACGAAAGTTGGGGCGATGCAGTTGCCTTCGATGGTTCCTACTGCATCCAGCAGCCACTCATTGCTCCGCTGCCGCTCAATGCTCTCTCGACGGGGGAGCTGCTCTTCGGGATCGTCAAAGCATTTGCCCCCGAGGCTGTTGGGAACGCGGAGACGTACTTCGAGTACTTCAAGCGCACCGTCATTGAGCGTCTTGGCTCAGAAGCACGGTGGGAAGAGTTGCTGCGTCAAGGGTTTGTTGCTGGGCAGCTGCAGTCCCTTCCGAAGCCAAGCCTTGCTGCACTGGCAACGTTCCGTCCCATGCTCGATGTCAATGAGCTTGCCGTCTTGGTGGTGCCGAGTAGCTCGGTCTATGACGGTTCACATGCGAACAACCCGTGGCTTCTTGAGTGCCCCGACCCAGTGACAAAGCATACGTGGGAAAACGTTGCTATTATGTCTCCGCGGACAGCCGAAAAGCTTGGCGTGCAGAGCGAGGATGTCGTTCGCATCACTGTCGGCTCGGCTGCGATTGACGTTCCGGTTCTCACGCAGTACGGCATGCACGAGGGAGTAGTCGTCACCGCGCTCGGCTACGGCAGGCAAGCAGGGAAAGTAGCCTCTGGCTTTGGGCAGAACGCCTATCCACTGCTCGATGCTGCACGGATTGGGTACTACAGCGCTGCCATCACAAAAACAGGACAACACTCGCCGATCGCGCGCACGCAGAAATACTTCCATGCCCAGTTCACCAAGCAGTGGGAACCGGAGGCGGGTGAAGAGAAATTCCGGCCGATTGTCCATGAACTCACTCTCGACGAGCTTAAGGCAGGGAAACGTCCTGAAGGGCTTGAATTCCCCAACGTCGGAAGCGATGGACACTTCAAAATCCCGCTCAACATCGTTGACGGTTATCAGTACAAGGGGCACAAATGGGGGATGGTCATTGACATGTCTGCGTGCACAGGATGCAATGCCTGTGTGGTTGCGTGCGAAAGTGAGAACAATATTCCTCCGGTCGGCAAAGACCAGGTTATGCGGGGACGCATCATGCACTGGATACGGCTCGACCGTTACTATTTGGGTACACCGGATGATCCGCGGAGTGTAGTTCAGCCGATGCTGTGCCAGCACTGCGAGAACGCCCCGTGCGAGAATGTCTGCCCCGTTGCCGCGACAGTGCACTCGCCGGAGGGTCTCAACGAAATGGTGTACAATCGTTGTGTCGGGACGCGGTACTGCCTGAATAACTGCCCGTACAAAGTGCGGCGGTTCAACTTCCTGGCATACTTCCGTCGCTTCTACGAAGAACGGCTTGGCACTGGAGAGCCGCATCCACTCGATTTGGTGATGAATCCAGACGTTACCGTGCGGATGCGCGGGGTAATGGAAAAGTGCACCTTTTGCGTCCAACGCATCAACGAAGCAAAGTATCATGCCAAAGATCAAGGGCATGCCCGTGTTCCCGACGGCGCATTCCAGACCGCATGTGAGCAGGCGTGCCCAGCGTCAGCAATCACGTTCGGGAACCTCAACGACAGCTCAAGCCGCGTTGCTACGCTTCGCACCAGCGAGCGATCGTTCCTGGTGCTCGAAGAGCTCAACGTGCGTCCATCGGTGACCTACCTTGCAAAAGTTCGTAACACTACTCCTCGTGCGGTGTAGCAATGAGTACGACGACAGCTGTTCAGACTGCGCACCTTCGTTCGGACGGGATACGCTTTGAGCGCGAGCCTCTTGTGCTTGGTAATCCCACACATCACGACATTACAACAAAAATTGCGAGCATCGCCGAAGGCAAGCCTACGCCAAAATATTTGTTGGCGCTGAGCTTTACCGCTGCAATTGCCGCCTGGGGTGTTGGGTGCATCCTCTACACAATTTTGATCGGAATCGGTGTTTGGGGACTCAACAATCCCATCGGGTGGGGGTGGGATATTACCAATTTCGTCTTCTGGATCGGAATCGGGCATGCAGGAACACTCATTTCAGCGATTCTCTTCCTCTTCCGGCAGAAGTGGCGTACGGCGATCAATCGCTCGGCGGAGGCGATGACCATCTTTGCGGTGATTTGCGCGGGGCTGTTCCCGCTCATCCACGTCGGGCGGATTTGGTTTGCGTACTGGCTCATCCCGTACCCCAACCAAATGCAAATGTGGACGAACTTCCGCTCCCCGCTCGAGTGGGACGTCTTTGCTGTCTCGACGTACTTGACCGTCTCGCTGATTTTCTGGTTCTTGGGGATGGTGCCGGATCTGGCAACGCTCCGGGATGTGGTCACAAACAAGGTGGCAAAGCGTCTCTACGGCTTCTTCTCACTTGGCTGGAGCGGTTCAATGCGACACTGGCACCACTACGAGATGGCGTACCTGATTTTGGCAGGACTCTCGACACCGCTGGTGCTTTCCGTACACTCAGTGGTGTCGCTCGACTTTACCGCTGGCATCTTGCCAGGCTGGCATACGACAATTTTCCCGCCCTACTTCGTTGCAGGAGCGATTTTTTCTGGGTTTGCAATGGTGATGACGCTCCTTGTCATTACACGGGAGGTGCTCGATCTCAAAGAGCTCATCACGATGAAGCACTTGGAGAACATGAACAAAATCATCCTGGCAACGGGGATGATGGTCGGCTACGCTTATGCGATGGAGTTTTTCATTGCGCAGTATTCAGGGAATCCTTACGAAGCATTTGTCTTCATCAACCGCGCAACGGGGGACTACGCCTGGGCATACTGGACGATGGTCCTCTGCAACGTCGTCTCACCACAGGTCTTCTGGTCGCGTCGGTTGCGGAGGAATGTCCCGGTAATGTTCATCGTTTCGATTCTCGTCAACATTGGGATGTGGTTCGAGCGATTTACGATTATCGCGACGAGTCTCCACCACGACTTTCTTCCAGCAAGCTGGGGCTACTACACGCCGACATGGGTGGAAGTCTCAATCTTTGCGGGAACGATCGGAATTTTCCTGACGCTCTTCCTCCTTTTCGCCAAGTACATCCCCGTCATCGCAATTGCTGAAGTGAAAGCGATTCTGCCGGGTGCGCAACCGCAGCACTCGCACCATGGAGCGGACGCGCAAAGTCACCAAGTCAAACATTCCACCGGCGCATGACGCTATGGAACAACGTCCAGTTGCAACAGTTGCTGAATTCCGCGATGTCAACGCGCTCGTCGCTGCTGCGCGTGCGGTGTACGAACGCGGCTATACGCGCTTTGATTGCTACACGCCGTACCCTGTTCACGGCTTGGACCGCGCAATGGGGGTGCGACGGACGATCTTGCCGTATATCTCGTTCCTCGGCGGTGTAACAGGGCTCGCCAGCGCACTCCTTCTCCAGTGGTGGACCGGTGGCTACGACTATCGCCTCAACATAGGAGGAAAGCCGTTCTTTGCGATACAGTTTTCTGTTCCAGTTGACTTCGAGTTGACAGTCCTGCTGTGTGCGTTCTTTACGCTCTTTGGGCTGCTCGGGCTGTGTAAACTGCCAACGTGGTGGCATCCATTGCAAGGTGACACGTCGTTCCGTCGTGCGACCGACGATACGTTTGTCGTCGCCATTTTTTCGGACGATCCGCGGTATACGATCACAGACACCGAGGAATTGCTCCGTGCGATGGGGGGAACGAACGTCCACGTTCATACAGCCCCTGCAACTCAGAGTGCAATCCTGCAACCAGTTACCACACCATCCGATGAGCAATGAGTACTGCCTGGAAGATTATCATCGGTGTTCTCCTTGCCGCTCTTGCAACGTTCACGATTGGTGTCCTGTCGGGAAGGATTTGGTGGTTCAGTGAAGAACCTCCACTCATGATCATCCCAGACATGGACGATCAATTTCACCTCAAGCCTCAGGGCGAAGCGCGATTTTTTGCAGACAATCGCGCGCAGCGGTATCCAGTCGAAGGTACGCTCCCTCGTCAAGGGCGCAGCTATCCTTTTGCGATGGGCGATGTAGATTCGGCGGAGAAATACTTCGCTGCTGGCAATCCACTCCCGAAAACGGAGTTCGTTCTTGCTCGGGGACAGAATCGCTTCAACACGTTCTGCTCACCATGCCACAACTACACCGGTACCGGCGATGGCTTGGTCCAGCGTCGCGGCTTCGGCAATCAAGAGACGATGAATCTTATTCGCCAAGCAGCGCGAGAGTACTCGGATGCAAAGATTTTCCATGTGATCAGCGCAGGGCAAAACATCATGCCGGCATATGCAGATCGTATCTCAGAAACTGATCGCTGGGCAATCGTGCATTACGTTCGCCAGTTGCAGAGCAAAGCCGCTGCTGGCGGGTTGAGCGGTGCGTCTGCCAGCACGGCCAATGGTTCCACAACGTCGAAGAGTATGCAATGAACCCTTATCGAATCATCTTGGGACAGACGCCCTTTCCGGGTCAATTGCGGCGGTTGGGGATTATCCTGGCTCTGGTCGGAATCGCAGCATTCATGATCGGCGGTCTCGGACATCCGCAGTACTGGTGGGGCGGTTACCTGCTTGGGTTTATCTACGCGATGGGTTTGAGCGTAACGCTCATGTTCTTTTCAGCGCTCTCGTACTTGGTCAACGCTGGGTGGGTGGCAGCGGTAAGGCGTATCCCTGAATTGCTCTCTTCGTTTGTGCTTGTGCTCCCGATTGCAGCACTTCCCTTAGTGATCGGTGCGCTGACGGGAAACATCTACGAATGGATGCACTCGAGCGATGAGCATCTCCACCATGGGTTCAAGGGCCTCTACTTGAGCCAGCCCTTCTTCTGGGCACGTTTGGTGTTCTATGCTGTCGTGTGGATTGTGATGTACCGCGTTATCATCGGAAATTCACTTCGGCAAGATGATGCTGCAAACATTGCGCCCACCCAACGGAATTGGAAACTTTCGGCGCCGTTTGTGCTGCTCTACGCTTTGACGATTACCTTTGCCTCATTCGACCTCGTCATGACGCTCGAGCCGCATTGGTTCAGCACGATTTTCGGTGTCTACTCATTCGCTGGACATTTCGTTGCCTCGCTGGCACTGATGCTCATCGTCATGCGGATGCTCGAGCGCGGGGGGTATCTGGCGGGGATTGTTTCGCGTGAGCACTACCACGATGTGGGGAAGTTGATGTTTGCCTTCACAATTTTCTGGACCTACGTAGCCTTCTCCCAGTACTTCATCATCTGGTACGGCAACTTGCCAGAGGAGACGGTTTTCTTTGCCAAGCGTCTTGCGAACGGGTGGGAGATATTCGGTTGGGCATCGCTCTTTGGGCACTTTGTGATCCCCTTCCTCTTTCTGCTTCGTCAGGATGTAAAGCGGAAACCCCAGCTTGTGACGATCGGTGCCGTAATCCTGCTTATTGCGCATGCAATTGACCTGAGCTGGGTGATTTTGCCTGTCTTTTCCGCTGCGCACGGCGAGCAGTATCAACTTTCGTGGATGCTTGTGCTCGCAGGGTGGGGCGGGATTACAGCAATGCTCGGAGCAGTGTTGATCGTCGCAAGTCGCGCATTCGCTCGTCATTCCGCTGTTGCTTGCAACGATCCCTACTTGCATGAGTCGCTCGAGTACCACTCGGGCGCTTACGATCCGGTTTAAGTCGGCACTTTCCTTGCGCAATTCTAGACGCGGCATTCTCGCAGGTTCGGCGAGAATGCCGTTTGCTGTAACAAACTGCGCGGTGCAGCGTAGTTTCGTGCAGCCGAACCTCGATAGAGGTGCCCGATGAAAAAACGACTCTATCGCTCCCGCACGAATCAAAAGATTGCCGGCGTGTGTGGTGGCATCGCCGAATACCTTGATCTTGATCCCACGGTGGTGCGAATTGTCTTTGTGCTCCTTGCATTTGTCAATGGGGGCGGCATCATCGCGTACCTTGTGTGCTGGATTGCAATGCCACTAGAGCCTATCCAGGAGCAGGGGACACATCCACACGCAGTGATGGAATCGCCCACTGCGACGGCTCTCTCCGATGTCGAAGTCTCCACATCACGTGTGTCTCGGCGGATTGGTGTTGGGTTGGGAATTGTGCTCATCGTGATAGGTCTATCGCTTCTGCTGGAACGATACATACCGTGGTACAAAGGAAACGTTGTGCCGTTGCTGCTCATCGTTGGCGGCGCGATGTTGCTTTCTCGCGGTTGGATCGAAGAGCGTCGGCAACGCCGTGCTACGATCGAAGGAGGAGCTGATGAAGCGTAGCTATGCCTTCTGGGGCATGCTTTGCATTGTTGCTGGTCTGATC
>RFIK01000224.1 GCA_003695605.1 Chlorobiota bacterium | reverse complement strand
GTTCAGCTTGCTGCATCTCTGGCCAGCGCGATCGAATCGCATCGGAAGCGATGTAGCCTACTTTCTGCGCATGGAGCGCCGTCACTCCCCCCACAACGAGGAGTGCTATCACAGAAAGCTGCAGGATCAGACTACTGCTTGCCACGCTTGATTCGATCGAGAACCTTGTACGTGATATCTGCCTTGTCTTCAGCGTAGAGTAAGAAGCTCGAGCCACGGTCGAAGACGAAGTTATAGCGCTCTTCTTTTGCGACGGTGGCGACTGCTTCTTGGACTTTTTTCAGAATCGGGCTCAGGAGCGAATCCCGACGGCGAGCAAGCTCGCCCTGCAAACCGAACTTTTCTTCTTGGTAGAGCGCATACTGCTGCTGGAGAGCCCGCAGGTCATCTTCTTCTTTCCGCTGTGCTTCTGCTGTCATCATCGCTTTGCTTTTCTGGTACGATTCCAAGCGCTCTTTGAATTTTGTTTCCATCATCTGGAGTGTATCGAGGAAGCGCTTGCGCAGCTCGGTCAATTCGCGATCTGCTGCAACAGCTTCAGGCAGCTCTTTTGCAATTTTCTCCAAGTCTGCCACTGCAATGCGCAGTGCCTGCTCTTTGGTGGGGGCATCCTTCTGCGCAAGCGCAACGAGCGTTGCGCAGCCAAGCAAAATCACGAGGCGGGAGATCATCGGGCAAAACCGAAAGTAGTGAAACTCATGTTAGCGATTACCGAATTGAATGTGGAAATTCCAACCGCTGCGATTACCCGTGAGGTTATCGGTATCAAATCCATAACCATAGTCGAAGCCAATCAGGCCGATTGGATTGAGCAGGATACGCATCCCAACTCCTGCCGAGCGCTTGAGGGTGAACAAATCTGCATCGCGCAACCGAGGCCACGCGTTTCCTGCCTCTGCGAACGCCAGAATGTAGATCGGCATCGGATTGAGCGAAAGTGCAAAGCGTAGCTCCGCCGTCTGACGGAAATACGAAAGATTGTTGTTACCAGGGACACCGACACTCCGATCGGAGTAGCCACGGAGCGGAATGACATTGATTCCAGCGATCCCGTTGCCTCCCATCGCGTAGTACTGGATGAGCGGAATAACGCCATTGGGCCGATTTCCAATCCGACCGACGGAACCGAACTCGGTGTTCAGGTACATGACCAGCCGATCGAACCCTTCGATTTGCAACAGTGGATTGACAAACTCCACCTGAAGCTCGTTCTTGAGAAAGTCCGAGGAACCAATGCCGATGGCACCGAGTGACGCTTGGAGCGTCCAACGAAAGCGAGAGCCGCTCGAGGGGAAAATTAGGTTATCAAAGCTTGTGCGGCTGATCGTTTGTAGCACGGAGACTTCATCGAACGTGCGTGCTGGCTCGAGCGTTTGGGTGTACTCAACCTGGCGCTGGTAGATGAGCGACCAATCGCCACGGAAGAAGTCATCGGGGAAACGGAACCGTCGTCCCAGATTGACTGTTCCACCGGTGCGCCGGCCCTCGATGTTCCAAAAGTAGCGAGTGTCGTAGAGGTTGAAACCAACCGACGTCGGCTTTCCGAACAGCCAAGGCTCAGCGAAGCTGATGCTGAACGTCTGGAAGCGATTCCCTTGCCCAAAGTCCCACTGGAAACTGAAAACCTGTCCGGCTCCACCGAGCAGCGGATTGCTGATGTCGAAATTGTTGAATGCCACGCCAATCGAACCAGTCAAGCCAAATTGACCGGCATACCCGATGGATGCATTGAGCACGTCTGTTGAGCGCTCTTCCACCTGGTAGATCAAGTCCACTTGGTTTGGTGCGCCTGGCACGCGCCGTACATCAGGGCGAAGCTTTTCGGGATTGAAAAAATTCAACACACCAAGCCCTTTGACCGAGCGAATAATTGCAGCACGGTTGAAATAGTCTCCCGGTCGTGTAAAGAGTTCGCGCCGAATGACACGGTCTTGGGTTTTTGTGTTGCCAGCAATATCGACGCGGCGGATGGTGAAACGATCGCGCTCGTACACGTGGACAGCGACGTCCACACTATCGAGTGCAACGCGGCGGAGGTCATAGAGGATTGTTGCTTCGAGGTAGCCATTGTCGAGGTAGAGAGAGCGAATGTCGGTCTGCTCCTCGTTGCCGTTGATGTTCTTTTCGAGCTGGTCGAGATTTGCAGGACTTCCAGGCTCGATCCCCAGCCGCTGCTCAAGCAGCACTTGTGGAAACACGGTGTTCCCGTCGAATGTCACCGTGCGGATGTAGTACTGCGTACCTTCCTGGAGAGCAATGCGGATGTCAATGGCTTTTTCCTGCCGGTCAATGGCAAATTCCGTCGCGAGTGTATCGGCATCAATGTAGCCGCGGGAGTGGTAGTACCGGAGGATGGCAGGGATGTCTTTCTCATAGAACTTCTTGCGGTCGAATGTTGCTGAGCGCCAGAATTGCCACCACCGTTTTGGTTTATTCTCCTCGAGCGCGCCTATGAGCTCGTCAGTAGGAACATGCCGGGCACCATCGAAGACAACTTTTCGCACCTTGTATTCATCACCTTCGGTGATAGTCACGATGACATCCACATAGCCGGGGAGCTTCGCTGTTGAAGTGTCAACGTGGACATCAGCAAAGAGCAGGCCTTCCTTTTCGTAGAGCTTGAGCACACGTTGTCGAATGAGTGCTACCTCGTAGTATGGCATCAGCTCGCCTGTGGTCTTCCCAACCGCTTCCTTGACTTTTTCAAGGCTAATTTCTTTGTTACCGCGGATTTCGACTGCGTTGAAGCGAGGCACTTCGCGCACAATGATCTTGAGGAAGACTCCCAGCGACGTAATGCGATCAACAACAATTCGAACATCGGCAAATTGACGGCGCTGCCACAAGTTGCGTATCGCCTGTTGCAGAACGTCCGAACGAGGGTCGAGCTGCTCACCAACTCGGAGCTGCGCGATAGCAAGGATCGTTGCTTCATCCACGAAGCGATTTCCCTCGACTGTGACTCCTGCAATGCGGGGGTACGTCTGCCCCCAGGCAAGTCCACAGCCGACGGTCACGACAACCACAGTCCGAAGAATCGAATTCATCGTTTCCGGCGCGGGGCGAGGGAATCGAACAATTCCTTGATGTACGAGCGGTACCGTGCACCACTGGTGCTTGAGCTGACTTGCTCGCTTGTCATACCGAATCGTCGTTCGCGCCGCGCATAGTCTGCAAGAGCGCGGTAGTATTCCTGGCGGCGGAAATCCGGCCAGAGCGTTTCAGTCGAGTACAGTTCAGCGTACGCAATCTCCCACAGGAGAAAGTTGCTCACGCGGAGTTCGCCACTTGTACGAATCAACAGATCCGGTTCGGGCATCGCCGCAGTGGAAAGGTACGATCCAAAAAGCTCATCGCTGATGTCCTCTGGCGAAAGTTTCCCCCGCCGTACATCGAGGGCGATCATCTGGACGGCGCGAACGATGTCCCACCGACCGCTATAGCTGAGTGCGAGCGTGAGAACAAGTCCAGTATTGCCCGCAGTGCGTTCAATGGCGCGCGTGAGGATACGTTGGACACGCTTTGGCAATGCAACGAGCTTTCCAATGGCGTTGATACGGACGTTATTTCGGTCCAGCTCGTCAAGCTCGGCGCGAAGGTAGTATTCGAGCAACCGCATCAGTGCGTTCACTTCTGCTTCGGGGCGCTTCCAATTCTCTGTGCTAAATGCGTAGAGTGTCAGGTAGCTAATCCCAAGCTCTGCAGATGCTTTGACGATATCTCGGACAGATTCTATGCCTTCCCGATGCCCTGCGATACGCGGTAGGTTCCGCGCAGTTGCCCAGCGCCCGTTACCATCCATGATGATTGCAACATGGCGTGGTAAGCGCTCCAGCGCACGTAGTGCACGCTGGCACTCGACATCCTCGCTGGTACGCTCGCTGAGCCACTGATGCGGTTGGCGATCCATCGGTGTTTGATTGACGGTGTAGGATGCGAAAATAGTGCCCATCTCACTGCATACCGATGGGAGAGTGGACAATTCCGGCTCTACGGCAGGCAGTATATTTGCGTAACTGGTGCTGTCGCCCTGCCAATTTCTGCGGTGGCTCATACCAGGATCGTCGGATGGAGGAGGTACCACACTGAGAACTGCGTGATGGCAAACAACGTCACGAAAGCAGAGCTTGTCGACTACATTGCTGGTAAAACTGGCCTTACCAAACTTGAGGTCAAGGCCGTCGTCGAGGGATTCCTCGATGGCATCAAGGAGGCGATGCGGCACGGCCGGCGGATTGAAATTCGCGGCTTCGGCATTTTCTCTGTCAAAGCCCGCCGTGCCCGAATAGCACGAAATCCTCGCACAGGCGAGAAGCTCCCGCTCGGCGAGCGATTTACGCCGCATTTTCGCCCGTCGGATGAATTCTTAGCCGAGGTTGACCAAGCAATCAAAGCCCGAGCAACCACTCGCAGCGATACGTTGCTCTAGGCTGCGCGGAGCCACTCACTTTCTGCACTCTCTATGAGCATTGGGCGCACTGCGCTTGTTCTCGGAAGCATCGCACTCGTGGTTGCTCTTGGGTCGTTTGCGATTCGGCGGGCAATAATTGCCAAGGACGAGCGGTATGGGCGCGAGACATTCGGCGCTCAAATTTCTGAGCAACTTGAGCAAATCCGACAGTCAACCCTGCAGCAACAACACTTGCAGTCTCGACGTGCGGTGCTTGAGCAGATCCGTGATTCACTTGCACGGAATCCCAAGGACAGCTCGCTGCTCCCATTGATAGGCTCCCTGCAAATCGAGGTCGGGGACACACTGGCTGCCTTGGCAACATACCGTCGGTACATTGATTCGCTTGGCTCACCGAACGTTGTTGCACTCACCGATTATGCATTTTTGCTGTACGCAACTGGCGAACGCACTCGCGGAATGCGCCTCACCGAGCGTGCAATTCGCCAAGCGCCATCGTACCAAATTGCGCTCTACAACATGGCGGTCATGGAATTCGATCGCGGCAGGATCGCGCAAGCGATCGCGTGGATGGAACGCTGCCGTGCAGTAGATTCCAACTCAGCGATGGGACGCCTTGCGCAGCGCGCACTCGAACAGCTCCGCCAGATGGAGCGCGATTCCTTGTAGCAGAAGTTTCTGACATGTTTCACCATCGATCTTCCGATGCACTATGCCATGTGGACGGAAACGAAAGCGCCATAAGATGGCGACGCACAAACGGAAAAAACGCTTGCGGAAAAACCGCCACAAAAAGAAGAAACGCTAGCCGCTATACTTTCGTTCTGGGGGGATACGACCCCCAGAACGCCTATTCTTCTATGCCCTGCGGCTGCATGTCTCACACTTACGGTGCAATCATCCAATGGCTGTACGCATTGCAATCAACGGCTTCGGTCGTATTGGGCGTCTGGTCTTCCGCGCGTTGCGCCAACGGTATGGTCAGGTGGCACGTGTCGTTGCAATCAACGATCTGACCGATGCCCCAACACTTGCACACCTGCTCAAATACGATTCGGTGCATGGACGCTATCCTGGGACTGTCTCAGCGGAAGATTC
The DNA here is from genome assembly GCA_003695605.1 of Chlorobiota bacterium. GTDB lineage: Bacteria > Bacteroidota > Ignavibacteria > Kapaibacteriales > NICIL-2 > NICIL-2. The sequence continues at coordinate 14,279 of RFIK01000224.1, read as the reverse complement.
CGCGCTCATCGTTGATGGAGAGCGAATTGCCACCAGCGCAGAAAAATCCATCGAGGCGCTCCCGTGGCACGGTATCGCCGACGTTATTCTCGAATGTACAGGAAAATTCACTAAACGGAGCGAGTTAGAACAGCACCTTCGTCACCAGCCACGGATTGTAATCCTCTCCGCACCTGCGAAGGATCCCGTTGATGCAACGATCGTGCTCGGGGTCAACGAGCATATCCTCACTGGCAAGGAGCGGATCATCTCCAATGCCTCGTGTACAACAAATTGCCTTGCACCGATGGTAAAAGTGCTCCATGATGCCTTCGGTATCATCCACGGCGTCATGATGACCGTCCATGCTTACACCAACGATCAACGCATCCTGGATTTGCCGCACAAAGACTTGCGGCGAGCACGCGCCGCTGCGCTCAACATCATCCCGACGACCACGGGTGCGGCACGCGCCATTGGCGAAGTGATTCCCGACCTCAAGGGGAAAATTGATGGCTTCTCCGCACGAGTCCCAGTGCCCGACGGCTCACTAACAGATTTTACCGCCATCCTTTCACGGCCAGCATCGAAAGAGGAAGTCAATGCGGCATTCCGCACCGCTGCCAACGGCGCCTTGCGCGGCATTCTCGAATACAGCGAAGAGCCTCTGGTAAGCACCGACATCGTCGGCAACCCGCACTCGTGTATCTTCGATGCAACATCAACACTCGTCGTTGGCACGATGGTCAAGGTCATTGGCTGGTACGATAATGAGTGGGGCTATTCGAATCGTCTTGCCGATCTGGCAATGCGTTTTGCTGACTAACTGTGGAGCGTTTCAATGATTCGCCGCCTTGCTGAACTCGATGTCCGCGGACGCCGCGTCCTGACGCGCGTGGATTTCAACGTTCCGATCACACCAGAAGGCACCGTTCGCGATGACACCCGTATTCGCGCGGCACTTCCTACACTGCGTACAATACTCGATCGCGGAGGTCGCCCAATTCTGATGTCACACTTAGGGAGACCGAAATCTCGGCAGCCGATATTTTCACTTCGCCCGGTCGCTGAACATCTGCAATCACTCCTTGGGGCCACGATCCACTTTGCCGATGATTGCATCGGAGATGCTGCTCGTGCTGCAATAGAGCATGCAAAAGACGGTGAACTTGTGCTTCTGGAGAACCTCCGCTTCCATCCGGAAGAAGAGCAAAATGATGCGGACTTCGCTGCCGCACTTGCCTCGCTCGGTCAAGCGTACATCAACGATGCATTCGGCACAGTCCACCGTGCGCATGCCAGCATCAGTGCGATTACCGCACACTTTGTCGGACGCCGTGCAGTGGGACTTCTGATGGAACGCGAACTCGACTACCTTTCAAAAGTCTTCCACGATCCTCCGCGTCCGTTCGTTGCGATTATCGGAGGTGCAAAGATTTCGGACAAAATCAAGGTGCTCGAACGCTTGCTCGAGCAAGCCGATGTCGTGTTGATCGGCGGTGGTTTGGCAAACACCTTCCTTGCAGCGCAGCGACACAACATCGGTGAATCCATTGTCGATGAACGCTACATCAGCCACGCTAAAGCACTCTACGATCGCTACGGCTTCAAGCTCTACCTTCCAGTGGACCTTGTTATCGCCGATGAACTGAGCGACCATGCACTGACCTCTGTCGTTGGCATCCAAGAGGTACCGCTCGATGGAGAGTGGAAAATTTTCGACATAGGGCCGGAGACCATTGCAACGTTCACGGACTTTATTTTGACAGCTGCCTTCATTGTGTGGAATGGCCCCATGGGAGCATTCGAGTTCAAGCCATTCCGGAAGGGAACATTAGCAATCGCTACTGCTGTTGCTGATGCGACCGATAGCGGTGCTACATCCATCATCGGTGGTGGAGATTCAATCGCTGCTGTAGCGATGGCAGGGGTCAGCGATCGAATCTCACACATCTCAACCGGTGGCGGTGCAACACTTGAATTTCTTGAAGGCAAGCCATTGCCAGGAATTGTTGCACTCGAAGAGTAGTAGCAGTACGCACGCGGACGAACGCGCAATCGTTCCGCAACCTATCCGTCTTCGTCGGCAGTAATTTCTTCCTCTCTGCATCAAGCTGGAATGCGACAGTCGAGAGTTCTTGGTGGATTCGGCAGCTTTATTCCCCCGACGATCAAAGCATTGGTGGGAATCAACGTTGCGGTCTTTCTGCTCGATTGGCTGGTGCTTGGGATGCTTACCTACCGAGGCGTGCCGCTGAGCCAATGGCTCGTGCAACTGTTCGGACTAATGCCTCCTGGGTCGGGATACTTCTTCCCATACTGGCAGCTGATAACGTACCAATTCCTCCACGGTGGCTTCTGGCATCTGTTCTTCAACATGTTCGCTTTGTGGATGTTTGGCTCTGAGCTCGACTACATGTGGGGCTCGCGACGCTTTCTTGCGTACTATTTGCTCAGCGGTATTGGAGGCGGGATCCTCAACCTATTTGTCAATGATGCCCCAACGATCGGAGCTTCTGGTGCGATCATGGGGGTGCTCGTTGCCTACGGGATGACGTTCCCCGACCGACCAGTGATGATTTTTCCGCTCTTCATCCCGATACCGGCGAAATTCTTCGTTATCATCTACGCTGCACTCGATCTCTTTTCAGGCTTGACAGCGACTGATAGCGGTGTTGCCCACTTTGCACACTTAGGCGGGGCACTCACTGGCTTTCTCCTCCTGCGCTATGGCGATCGAATCGGAATATTTTCTGCACTCGAGCGCCTACGCACACCATCGCAACAGAAGCAGCAGCACGAACACCTGCCACGCGAACCGATCGAAGCAACGTACATTGAAATTCCGGGTCGTATGGCACCTGGCGCTAAGCCGGTGTTCCACGGCGCTTCGTTTTTCTACAAGGGCGAGTACATCTCGGAGGAGACCGTCGATCGCATCCTCGAAAAGATTGCGGCCAGTGGAATTGAGTCGCTCAGCCAGCACGAGAAAGACATCCTCTACGAAGTCAGTCGCCGTATGCAACAATCCCCGTAACTGCGATGGACCTTCCCATTGTCCAAGCACACCATGACCCCTACACGCAACCGATCGCAACAGCGCCATTCCGGCGACGACGCTCGCGCCGCGTGATGGTTGGCTCTGTACCGATCGGAGGAAACGCGCCGATTGCAGTTCAGTCCATGACGAAAACGAAAACAGCAGACGTCCACGCAACACTTGAGCAGATCCGCCGCTGTGCTGATGCCGGTGCCGACGTTATGCGCGTGACGGTCAACGACTGGGAAGCAGCCGAGGCGATCAGAGAAATCGTGCGTGGCTCGCCCGTTCCGATCGTCGCCGATATTCACTTCAACCACATCTTCGCACTCAAAGCAATCGAGGCCGGCGTTGCGAAAGTTCGCATCAACCCTGGCAATATTGGTTCCCGCGACCGCATCAAGCAAGTCCTCACCGCAGCGAAAGAACGCGGCATTCCCATTCGGATCGGTGTCAATAGCGGCTCTCTCGAAAAGGACATCCTCGAGAAGTACGGCTACCCCACTGCCGAAGCTCTCTTCGAAAGTGCAATGCGCCACGTTGAGATTGCACAAGACTTCGGTTTCGACGACATCGTGATTTCCGTCAAATCCACCGACGTCCGCCTCATGATCGAAGCGTACCGCATGATCGCAGAGCGGACGGACTTTCCGCTCCACCTCGGCGTCACTGAAGCTGGCACCACACGCGTTGGTACGATCAAATCCGCCGTCGGAATTGGTACCCTGCTGGCAGAAGGTATCGGCGACACAATTCGCGTTTCGCTCACCGACCAGCCTGAAGAAGAAATTCTCGTCGGGAAAGAAATTCTTCGCTCGCTCGGATTAGCGCAGCGGAGCGTGGAGATCATCGCGTGCCCGACGTGTGGGCGAATCGAAGTGGATTTGTTCTCCATCGTTCGCCAAATTGAAGAACGTGTCAAAGGTATCCGGAAGCCAGTCAAGGTCGCGCTTCTCGGTTGCGTGGTCAACGGTCCAGGCGAGGCAAGCGAAGCCGATATTGGTATCGCTGCCGGCCGTGGCGTTGGAATTCTCTACCGTAAGGGTGAGGTCGTCCGGCGAGTCAAGGAAGAGGAAATCGTCGAGGCAGTCATCGAAGAAATTTTGAATTTTGTTCCTGACGAAAACAATAATGCCGATGCTGGTTCGTAAATAACCGCAGAGCCGAGCGGTATTCTCTCCCCTGAATGCCGCGCCAGAGGTTCGAGCCTGACACTTCCCCAAAAGCAGTGTCGGGCTCTTTTGTTTTTAGCCGAGCGCTGCTGCCCGAAGTGCGGTGATGTTCTCAGTGATACTCGATCCATGAAAGATTGCTGCACCCGCAACCAGGACTGTTGCTCCAGCATTGACGAGTGCAGCAGCGTTTCCGCGGTGAACTCCACCATCTACCTCGATGGGGATTTCGATTCGCTCACGCTCAAGCCAAGTACGCAATCGTTCAATGCGTGCAAGCACGCTAGTGATGAATTCCTGCCCTCCAAAGCCAGGATTGACGCTCATCATCAGCACAAAATCTGCATGCCCAGCTGCCTCGAATGCGTACTCGAGCGGCGTCAGTGGGTTGAGAACAATCCCCGCACGAGCTCCGCAGGAGCGGATCAGCGCAAGTGTGCGGTGTAGATGCCGGCACGCTTCGACGTGCACGGAGATCCATTGCGCCCCTGCATGAGCAAACGCTTCGACGTACCGTTCTGGCTCGACGATCATCAAGTGGCAATCAAGTGGCAGTGAGCTTACGCTTCGCACCGCTGCAACGATAGGCGGGCCGAAGGTAATGTTCGGTACAAAACGACCATCCATGATGTCCAGATGGAGCATCTCGGCTCCTCCCTGCTCGCAGGCACGAACATCCTCGGCAAGCATCGCAAAGTTTGCCGAAAGGAGCGACGGTGCAATGATGACGTGGCGGCTCATCACAGTTCAACCGAGATCGGTTCATCAGACCGAAGTGCCCGCCAGAGCACACGGAGCTGGGCAATGTAGCGCACTGCATGGACGCGGATGTAATCAATCGGCAGATCGAGCAGCAGTGCATGTGCCAATGCTGTTGGAACGTCGCGTTCATGTGGGTTCTCGATTCCCGTCAACGCTCCAAGGAAGCGCTTGCGCGAGAGGCCTAAGTAAAGCGGTACCCCAAGCTCACGGAAGCGCGACAAATTCCGGAGCAGGGTGAGATTGTGCTCCAACGTCTTACCGAAACCGATCCCAATGTCGGCGATGATGGTCTCCACTCCGCAGGCTCGCGCAGCAGCAATCCGCTCATGAAGGAATTCGAACACTTCTCGAACAACATCGGTGTAGGTTGGATTGCGCTGCATCGTCTGCGGTGTTCCCTGCATGTGCATCAGGACGATTGGAACGCGTCGTTCAGCAGCCAGTGGCAACATCGCCGGATCGAATCGCCCAGCACTAATGTCGTTGATCATCGTTGCGCCCGCGTCGAGCGCGGCACGAGCAACATCGGCCTTGGTCGTGTCAATGCTGATTGGAATCGTTGGAAGCTCGCGACGAATTCCCTCGATGACTGGCAGTACGCGGCGGAGTTCTTCTGCTGCACGTACTGGCTCAGCGCCTGGGCGTGAGCTTTCACCGCCGACGTCGAGCACTTCTGCCCCCTGCTCAACGAGCATGCGAGCATGGGCAATCGCTGCATCTGGATGGTAGTATCGCCCTCCATCACTGAACGAATCAGGCGTGACGTTGACAATTCCGATGATGGTCGGAAAGATGCGCTGCATCAGGAATCGCTGCCAGAGATTAGGTACCCATCCGTTCTGGAAATGCGCGCAATTTCTTCGGCTCTATCCAAGCGCGGGAGCAATTCGGCAAGATGCTGGCGAATGAGATCGAGCCGATCATTTTCACGGCGAAATGCTAAGAGTACCTGCTTTTGCAGCAGTCGTAAGCCGGACTTCTGCGCCATGAAAAATGATGGCATCGAGCCTTCGAAAACAGGAATTCGATCAACAGGGAGGGTAAGCACTTCGGGCTTCGGATAGATACGCGTGACAAATTCATTGAATAACCCAGCGCAGGTGCGGTAAAGTTCGACGTTCAACGTTTCGCCTGGGTAGTCGTCGTAGTACTCGACGGTTGCACGGAGATACGGCATCGTAGCGTCATCGAGTGACTGGAGGATGTAGCGCCGTCCACCCCGGACGATGATGTCAAAGCGTCCATCTTCGTATTGGCGCACGATGCCTTGCACTTCAGCAGTGCATCCAACGCGCTGGAGATTATCCTTGTCGTAGAGATTGATGCCGAATGGGCGGCGCTGTTCGATACATTCCCGGATAAGCTGGCGATAGCGTGGTTCGAAAATGTGCAGCGGGACATACGCTCCAGGAAAGAGCACAAGTTCGAGCGGAAAAAGCCCGAGTACATCGTGTGTTCTCATTGGCGATTACCTCCCCACCGCAGAGTGGGGCATCCTCACCAACAGTTGTCTTGAGTCTGCCCTACTCTTCGTGCAGGATTGACTACCGCTGCACATAGCGTTTGTACCGCTCGTTGATCCGGCCCCAGTGCAAATTCGCCAAGAAGTTATCAATGTACTTCGCACGTGCAGGGCCGTCTTTGTGGTAGTAGGCGTGCTCGAAAACGTCGCAGGCAATGAGCGGAATACCGCCCCAGATCGCACCGTAGTGATGCTCGTCAACCAGCACGTTGAGGAGTCGTTGGCTGTAGAGCATGTCGTATGCGAGAACACCCCACCCCGAGAGCTTTGCAGCGATAGCTGTTGCCTTGAAATCGGCTTTCCATGCATCGAGCGACCCGAACTCGCGTTCGATTGCTGCGACAACGTCTGGACCTTTTGAGGGATCGCCATCGCCGCCGAGCACCTCCCAATAGACATCGTGGAGAAGCGCACCGGCGTGGTTCCACGTAAACCGCCGCTTTAGCTCGCCGAATGCGGACCAATTCCCATTGGCTGCCGCTTTATCGGCGTTGGGCAGCTCCGCTTCGATCTTGTTGAGGAACGTCACATACCCTTTGTGGTGCGTGTTGTAGTGCCAATCAGCGGTTTCGGGTGAGATGACGTTCTTGAGGAGCTCCTTGGCTTCCTCGTCGGAGTAGGGTCGAGGATTGAATTTCCATTCAGCCATGCCAATGCACAGAGAAGTGAGACATTATGCAGCGAAGGAACTACCACAACCGCAGGTGCGCGTTGCATTCGGATTTTTGAACGTAAAGCCACGCCCCATCAAGCCGTCGCTAAAGTCGAGCGTGACACCCATCAAGTAGAACATGCTCTTTGCATCAATGAACACGCGGAGCCCATCGGCATCGAGAACAATATCGCTTGCGCGCGGCTCTGCATCGAAGCCAAGCGCATACGAAAAGCCCGAACACCCACCGCCCCGAACACCCATCCGCAAGCCATAAGTTTCGGGAATGTTGTTCTGCTCACGAATGCGCTTGATTTCGGCAATTGCTTTTGCTGTGATGGTGATGTCGTCGCTTTCCTCTGCGCCGACAATACCTGTCGGGATGCGAAGATCACCGCTGGTGGTCAATACTGCTGTTTCCATCATGCATTCTCAAAGAGATTGGACATTAGACTGCCGGGAAAACGCGGACTTGTGCCTTTGCAAGCGCTGCTTCGAAGGCAGCGGCAGCACGTTCAATTTGCTCACGTGTTGTAAAACGACCAACACCAATACGAATTGCAGAGCGGGCGCGATCGTCGCCGACACCCATCGCTTCGAGGACGTGAGAAACTCGATGCTCTCCGCTCCCACAGGCAGAAACGGTGCTTACTGCAACACTACCATCGAGCATTGCGATCAGCCGATCTGCTTCGATTCCAGGAAAGCTGACGTTCAGGTTGCCAGGCAGCCGGCGGTTGGATGATAAGTCGGGACCATTGACTACTGCACCTGCATATGCTCGCTGCAAGCGTTGCCACATCACCGTGCGGAGTTCGGCAAGACGACGAGATTCTTCTTCACGCTCAGAGAGGGCGATCTCGAGCGCCGCTGCCAAACCAACAATCCCTGGCACATTGAGCGTACCGCTTCGCATTCCGAACTCATGCCCACCACCGTGAACAATCGGCTCGAGGTGAATACGTGGAAAGCGTTTTCGCACATAGAGCACACCACAACCTTTGGGACCGTAGAACTTGTGCGCCGTAAACGATGCCAGGTCAATACTACACTGCTCAACATCGAATGGAACTTTTCCGATTGCTTGGGTAGCGTCGGTGTGAAAGAGCACTCCTCGCTCGCGGCAGAGCGCTCCAATTGCTGCGATGTCCTGGAGTGTGCCAACTTCATTGTTGGCGTACATGATTGAAACCACAAACGTGTCTGGTGCGAGTGCGTGTTCCAGTTCGTCGAGCGAAATGAAGCCCTCCCGATCAACGTCAAGGTACGTGATGCGAAAACCGCGCCGCTCAAGCCAACGGCATGTATCGAGTACTGCGCTGTGCTCCGTCTTTGCAGTAATGATGTGGCCGTGCCCGCGGGCAAGTGCCAATCCCTTGAGCGCCAGGTTGACCGATTCCGTCGCACCGGACATGAAGAGGATTTCTTGCGGCTCGCGTGCTCCAATCAGCTCAGCTACCTTGCGACGTGCAGCACTGACAGCTGCCTCGGCTTTCCAACCATAGCGGTGAAGCGCAGATGCAGGGTTGCCAAAATGGGTTGAAAAGTACGGCTCCATTGCGGCCAGAACACGCTCATCGAGCGGTGTTGTTGCGTGGTAGTCGAGGTAGATGCACTCAGTGTCCATCGGGGAGCTCCAATTCGACAGGATGCACGCCGCCAAGCAAGTCAGCGATTGTCATTGCGTCAAAAATACGCTCGATCTGTGCTTGGAGCGCAACAAGTGGCGAGCGAATTGTGCAGTGATCCTCGATGGTGCATGGGTGACCGTGCTCCTCCTCACATTGAATCAGATGCGGCTGATAGCCCTCGACACTACGGATAACTTCGCTGAGGGTAATCGTCGCCGGGCTACGTTCCAATGCGAACCCACCGTGGACGCCGTGGTGCACACGTACAATTCCACTCCGCGCGAGGCTACTCATCACCTTTGCAACAAGCTCGGGAGAAAGGCCGCAGCATTCGGCAATTTCCTTTGACGAAACTACCTCGCCGGGGCGCACTGCCATGTATTGGAGCGCGAAGAGAGCGTATTCGACTTTTCTCGTCAGCCGTAGCATGGTTATTGGTCGTAGTCAACAGTGACGCCGTGCGTCGTCGGGTGTGCTTGACACGTGAGGATGTAGCCTTCGGCGAGTTCCTCCTCGGTGAGGACGTCGTTATTATCCATTGTTACTGCGCCACTAAGAAGCTTTGCGCGGCAGGTGGCGCATTGCCCGGATACGCACGAATACGGCGGATCGAGGCTGGCACGAATTGCAGCAACAAGGATCGTCTCGCCTGGCTCGACTGTTATTTGGCGCTCTTCACCGTAGAGCCGAACGTGGACAACGGTCGGCTCGTTCAAGTAGCCATTCTGCATAGGTATGCCAATCAAAATAGTCCCAACTCCAGCTTCACGTGCTCGGGGATCATGCTCATATCCCATGGCGGATCGAATGTCAGTTGAACGTTCACAGTTCGAACACCCTCGACGTCTCGGACGACGCGCTCGACCTCTTTTGGCAAGCTATCAGCCACCGGGCAGTTAGGGGCGGTCACGGTCATCACAATCGAGACGTCGCCCTCATTGCTTGTGCTAACATCATAGACAAGCCCGAGGTCATAGATGTTCACAGGGATCTCCGGGTCATAGACTGTGCGAAGCGCTTCAATGACGCGCTCTTTGAGTGTACTACCGTCAGCCATCGTTCATTCTGTTGTAGTGGTACCACCACCAGCGAGTGCTTGTTCAAGGGTATGCCACGGGAGCGTGGCACACTTGACGCGCGTGGGGAATTCACGCACACCGAGCAGGACAACAAGTTTTCCGAGCATGTCGGCATCAATTGGTGCAGTGGGATCACTTGTCACTGCGTGGTGAAAACGCTCAAATATCGTGTGGGCTTCCTCGATGGATTTCCCTTTGAGCGCTTCGGTCATAAGTGAAGCCGACGCCCGGCTGATAGCGCATCCCTGCCCAGTAAAGCGTGCATCCTCGATGATCCCCGCATCGTTGACGCGGAGAAAAAGTTCGATTTGATCCCCACAGAGGGGATTGTATCCTTCTGCCTGGTGCGTGTACGATTCTAAGTTGCCATAGTTCCGCGGGGCGCGGTGGTGATCGAGGATCACCTCCTGGTAGAGTTGGCGCAGTTCATCGGAAAGTTCCATCGTCAAGGCCGGAATAGAGTGATGCACTTTCGGAGCGCAGTGGAAGCGCGCTCGATCTCCTCTTCCGTCGAATACATCGCAACGGAAATTCGCGACGACGCGGGAATACCGAAAAAGTCCATCAATGGCTGCGCGCAATGGTGCCCTGCCCGAATCGCAATGCCCTCGCGGTCGAGAAACGTCGCAATATCGTGCGGGTGCACACCCTCAACACTGAATGAGACAACAGCAGCACGTCCACGTTTCGGACCGAGGATTTGAACGCCATCGATCTGCTCAAGTTGCTCAATGCACGCTGCGATGAGCCGTTCTTCCCATGCAGCAATCGCATCACGACCGATAGAATCAACGTACTCGAGTGCACGCGCAAGTCCGACTGCCTCAGCAATCGGTGGCGTACCGGCTTCGAACTTGTACGGCAGATCGTTGTACGTCGTCCGTTCGAATGTCACACGCCGAATCATATCCCCGCCACCGTGGTACGGCGGCATACGCTCAAGCAACTCAGCTTTGCCGTAGAGGACACCGATGCCCGTTGGGCCGTACACTTTGTGCGACGAGAAGGCATAGAAGTCGCAGTCAAGTTCTGTAACGTCCACGTTCACATGCGCAATCGATTGCGCACCGTCGAGGAGAACGACAGCCCCAACACGGTGGGCATGCTCGATAATTGGAGCAACCGGAACAACAATTCCGAGAACGTTCGACACATGCGCAATTGCGACGATCCGCGTTCGCTCCGTAATTGCTTCGAGTGCACGCTCGACGAAAAACGAGCCATCTGGTTCGAGCGGGACTACCTGCAGCCGCGCTCCCGTCCGCTGCGCAACAAGCTGCCAGGGAACAATGTTCGAGTGGTGCTCAAAAACTGTGAGGAGAATTTCATCCTCCGGACGCAAGAACGCACCGCCCCAGGACGCTGCAACGAGGTTTATGCTCTCTGTCGTTCCGCGAGTGAAAATGATCTCTTCACGTCGCCGCGCACCGATGAATGAGGCTACAACGTCCCGGGCGTGCTCATATGCTGCCGTTGCGTGCTCGCTCAAGAAGTGTACGCCACGATGGACGTTGCTGTGCAGATGTGTGTAGTAGTGCGTCATCGCATCGAGCACGCAGCGTGGTTTCTGTGTTGTCGCAGCGTTGTCCAGATACGCAAGCGGCTTGCCGTAGGGTCGCATTGCCAGGATTGGAAAGTCTTGGCGAATGCGTTCGACGTCGTAGGCGAGTGTCTGCAAGCTATGCAAGCTCATCGGCGTGGAGGAGATGTTCAATGTGTGCATTTAGATCGGTGCGGAGTGTTTCGATCGGCACTGTTGCTGTGATTTCCTCAGCGAACGCTGCCAAGAGCAATGCTTCCGCTTCTTGCTTGTTCAGACCGCGCGAGCGAAGGTAGAACAGTGCCTCACGGTCGAGTCGTCCGACAGTACATCCATGCGTGCACCGGACGTCGTTGGCAAAAATCTCCAACTGCGGCTTTGTGTTAATCGTTGCTCGGCTGCTCAGCACGATGTTGCGGTTCGCCTGATAGGCGGAGGTTTTCTGCGCATTCGGTTGTACGAGAATCTTGCCGTTGAAAACGCCCGTGGAACGACCGTCGAGGATTGCTTTGTAAAGCTCATTGCTCGTGCAGTTGGCAACGCGATGCTCGACAGTCGTGGGATGGTCAACAAGCATTGAGCCATCGGCAAGTGTAAGGCCGTAGAGCTGTGCATCAGCGCCTTCGCCGACAAGTCGCGCCGAAGGCATGTTTCGAAGAAAGCCACCTCCGATACTGATCGTGATGAGTTCTAAACGCGCCGAACGCGCAAGCTCCAGCTCATGCGTGGTGATCGCATGTGCTGTTTGTGGAGCATCTTGAACGATCACAAGCGTCAGCGAAGCATTCTCACCAATCCAACCTTCGAGCACTTGATTGAGCAGTGCTTCACCCTCGCCCAGCACGCGTTGGACAAGAACCAGCACGAGCGATGCCCCAGGGGCAATGTCGAGAAGATGCCGCTCGTGCACGGCGACGTTTCCTTCCCGTGCATCGAGCACAGAAACTGCCACAAGCGGTTCGGTCTGCTCATTTGTGACGCGCAGCACAAAGCCATCTGCGAAAAACGCTGCGTTCCATGCAACGATAGCATTTCCTTCAAACGGAGCTAATCGCCCGAGCCTCTCGAACCAGCGTTGATTCCGCATCGCTTCCGAAAGCGGCTGGAGCAGGTCCTGCTCCAGGTCGGGTGAAAGGAGCCGACCATTGAGCAGCGGCACAACACGTCCCCAACGACGAAGCGGAGCAAGGACTGCGTCGAGCGATGGCTGCTCCGTGTGGTGCGGGGGTAGATGGAATCCTTTCGCCAGAAGCGGAAAAAGATTTGTGTACTTCCACTCCTCATGCCGCACCGTTGGAATGCCAAGGCGCTGGAATTCGTCGAATGCCGCGCGGCGGAGCGTGCTTAGCTCTGGCGTGAAGTGCCCATTGGAGGACTCCACCCTCTGCGCAAAATCTGCGGCGATCTGTTCGAGAATCGGTGAGCGTTCGACACGCGGTGTGGTCATAGAGCAACCTCATCGGTTTCAGTGACCCACTCATAGCCTTTCGCTTCGAGTTCGAGTGCGAGTTCCTTCGGCCCAGTCTTGATGATGCGACCACGGTAGAGAACGTGGACGACATCGGGCACTATGTAGTTGAGCAAGCGTTGGTAGTGTGTGATGACCAAGAATGCTCGCTCTGGGGAGCGGAGCGCATTGACGCCATCGGCGACAATTTTGAGCGCGTCAATATCAAGCCCGGAATCGGTTTCATCGAGGATGGCCACGCGTGGCTCAAGCATTGCAAGTTGGAAAATCTCGTTACGTTTTTTCTCGCCACCGGAAAAGCCTTCGTTGACCGAGCGAGAAAAGAACGCAGGATCAATCTTCACCAACGCTGCTCGCTCGCGCATCAGGTTCATGAACTCCATCGCATCGAGTGGCTCCTGGCCACGATGCTTGCGGAGCTCGTTGAGCGCAGTTTTGAGGAATGTCGCAGTCGAAACGCCTGGGATTTCGACCGGATACTGAAATGCAAGGAAGAGGCCTTCCCGTGCACGCTCTTCTGGATTCATGTCGAGCAAATTTTTCCCGTCGAAAAGGACCTCCCCGTCCGTTACCTCGTAGTCCTCGCGTCCAGCTAACACTGCTGCGAGTGTGCTTTTGCCCGAGCCATTCGGGCCCATGATGGCATGTACTTGTCCAGCGTAAACATCGAGATTGACGCCGCGGAGAATTTCCGTCTCTCCAACACGTGCGTGGAGGTTGCGGATGCGGAGAATTGGTTCTGCCATAGCCTATCGTCGAGATGGACTGTGAAACTTAACCGACACTACCTTCGAGCGAAATCGCCAAAAGTTTCTGCGCTTCGACTGCGAACTCCATCGGCAACTTGTTGAGCACTTCGCGTGCGTACCCATTGATGATGAGCGCCACTGCCGTCTCGGTGTCAATGCCACGCTGGTTGCAGTAGAACAAAATGTCCTCGCCAATTTTCGAGGTTGTTGCTTCGTGTTCGACGATTGCCGTTGGATTATGAACCTCGATGTACGGGAACGTATGCGCACCGCATTTATCGCCGATGAGGAGCGAATCACACTGCGAAAAATTCCGAGCGCCATCTGCAGTGGGATTGACCCGCACCAAGCCGCGATAGGAATTCTGGCTGTAGCCAGCACTGATGCCCTTCGAAACGATGCGGCTGCGTGTGTTGCGCCCGATGTGCGTCATCTTCGTACCCGTGTCAGCCTGTTGGCGGTGATTGGTCACCGCAACGGAGTAGAATTCGCCAACCGAGTTGTCGCCTTTGAGAATGACGCTCGGGTACTTCCACGTGATCGCTGAGCCAGTTTCGACCTGGGTCCACGAAATCTTCGAACTTTCACCCAAGCAGATGCCACGCTTTGTCACGAAGTTGTAGATTCCTCCACGACCTTCCCTATCGCCTGGATACCAGTTTTGGACGGTGGAATACTTGATCTC
>RFIK01000003.1 GCA_003695605.1 Chlorobiota bacterium | reverse complement strand
CGGAATCGGTAGTGGACTCCAGCGCAGTTGATTCGGTGTAGCGGGGAGCTCATCGAACGGCGTCGAACGGATGAGTCCGTCGTCAATCTGCTGGAATGGCTTGTGCACAACCGAGGGCCGAATGCGGTGCATCCACGTTCGGCGATTGACTGTCCGCGGCGCTGTAAATGGTGTGCCGCTAATCTGCTCGACGTAGAGCCCGTACGGCACTTTCTGCGGCGAGTTCATCTTCGGATGGATCGCGCCTGGCAATGCTTCGCTGATGAACTCATTGCCAAAACCTGCCATGTACGCAAGACCGCGCTCGGTGAGTGTTTCAGCGACGATGTGCTGATCCATTGGGAACTCCCAGGATGTGAGACAAACCCGAGGGTGCGCGCCCAGCAGGACTCGAACCTGCGACCCACAGCTTAGAAGGCTGTTGCTCTATCCAGCTGAGCTATGAGCGCGGGCGCCAGCAAAAATAGGATGCCAGCGTGCACTTTGTGCAGTAGACGATCCAAACGCGTGCAGCGCGCATAACCTTATCTTGCAGTCACACAACACTTGTGCGAAAATCCCAAGCGATGAGCTACCGCGTCGCAATCGTCGGTGCTACCGGACTGGTCGGGCGTGCAATGCTCGACATTCTCGCAGAGCGCCAGTTTCCAATCGCTGAACTTGCACTCTACGCATCCGCCCGATCAGCAGGCACGATCATCGGATGGCAGGGTGCTGCGCTCTGCGTGCAGGAACTATCGCCGGCAGCCCCACAGGGAAGGTACGACCTTGCACTCTTCTCCGCTGGCGCGGCGGTCAGCCGGACGTGGGCTCCCATCTTTGCTCAGCACGGCACCACCGTCATTGACAACTCGAGCGCATGGCGACTGGTGCCTGACGTTCCACTCGTGGTACCTGAAGTCAACGCCCATCGCGCCCTCGAACATCGCGGCATCATTGCGAACCCGAATTGCTCCACTATCCAACTCGCGGTTGCGCTCAAGCCCATCGCGGAGCTATTGGGTATCGAGCGCGTCGTCGTAGCAACGTACCAATCAATCAGTGGCGCCGGGCAACGCGGCCTTGAGCAACTCGCTGCCGAGCTTGACGGGCGCGAACCAACTGCACGCATTAGCCACCACCCCATTGCCCACAATGCCGTCTTCCACACTCTTGCTCCCGATGGATGGAGCGAGGAAGAGCGAAAGGTTATGACTGAGCTCCAGCGTATCCTGGAGCTTCCCTCGCTTGCTGTCGTGGCAACGTGCGTGCGGCTCCCGTTCTTCCGTTCACACGCGGAAGCAGTCTGGCTCGAGTGCACTCACCCAGTGGACTTTGAGCAAATCGCAACGACACTTGCTGCGTCGCCAGGTATCCGCCTTCTCACCGATGAGTACCCCACACCGCGCTCTGCCAGCGGAAGCGACAGTGTCTGGGTTGGCCGTCTCCGACGCGATCCGAACAATGAGCGTGCGCTTGCACTCTGGATCGTCGCCGATAACATTCGGAAAGGCGCAGCGACGAATGCAATCCAAATCGCGGAAGTTCTCGCCGCACATGGCATCCTCCGGAATACATCCTCCACTGTCCCCGTAACCATGCAGTGAACCGATACGCCGTCATCATGGCTGGCGGCAGCGGAGAGCGATTCTTCCCGCTCAGCCGCCAACGTCGCCCGAAGCAACTCCTTCCGTTGCTCGGCGATGGTAAGACTCTGCTCGAACACACGCTTGTTCGGTGCAGTGCAGTTGTGCCGCCGGAGCATATCCTCATCGTCACCAGCCCACCCTTGCAGCAGCCGATTGCAGCATTGCTTGGATCAACGATTCCGCGCGATAACATCATCGCAGAGCCAGCAAAGCGGAACACAGCAGGATGCCTCACGCTTGCTGCAGCCCTCATCGGTTTGATCGAGCCGGATGCACTCATTGCCGCCATTCCCGCTGATCACTACATCAGCGATACAGACCGGTTTGCCGAGCTGCTTGGTGCTGCCTTCGATTTTGCTCGAGCGCACGAGACAATCGTTACCTTCGGCATGCGCCCGATGAGACCCGAGACAGGTTACGGCTACATCGAGCTCGGCACGTCACTTGGCAATGGGTTCTACCGCGTCGCTTCGTTCCGCGAGAAGCCGGATTATGCCACAGCTGCACTGTTCCTCGAGCGTGGCACGTTCCGGTGGAATAGTGGTATGTTCGTTTATCGTCTGGACGTCTTCGAGCGCGAGCTTGGATCCCACGCACCATCGTTCGGCAGAGCGATTCCGCTACTTCGCCAGGCCTATCGGGATGGGAACACTCAGTTGCTTGCGAAAACGTTCGGTGAGCTCCCGAACATTTCGATTGACTATGCACTCATGGAGCGGACCACGGCAATTGCAGTGCTCGAGGCAGATTTCGCATGGGACGACCTCGGCGCGTGGGATGCGGTGCGGCGGATCATCCCGCCCGATTCGAGCGGCACCGTCACGATTGGGAATGTTCTCTCGCTCGACACAAGCACTGCGACACTTGCGAACTACGCCGAACGCCAAATGCTCTTGTGTGCACTCGGTGTCCGTGATATTGTCGCTGTCGTCACCGATGACGTTGTCATGCTCTGCCCTGCAGACCGCGTCCAGGAGGTTCGGCGCATTGTCGAGCACCTTCGTGCCAACGGCATGGACCGATGGCTATGAGCGTGCTGCTGACGAACATCTCTGAACTTGCGACGGTGCAGGCGCCAAGCTCCGGCCGAAAGCCAGGCGCCGCAATGAATGAGCTTGGCATCATCCGCAATGCAGCAATGCTGGTGGAGGAGCGCATTCTGTGGGTTGGCACGCAACGCCAGGCAGAGAAGCATTTCGCAGCATTCCCAGCTCTTCCACGCTATGACTGCGGTGGACGGGCTGTCCTGCCAGGGTTTGTTGATTCACACACGCACATCGTCTTCGCTGGCTCTCGCGCTGATGAATTCGCACTCCGCTTGCGCGGTGTAAGCTACCAGGAGATTGCAGCCCGTGGCGGCGGCATCATGGCAACGGTGCGCGCAACACGTGCCGCAAGCGACGAGGAACTTTTCGTGTCTGCACGGACGAGAATCATTGAAGCGCTCCGTCACGGCACAACGACGCTTGAGATCAAGTCTGGCTATGGCCTTTCGCTCGAGGATGAGTTGAGACTCCTCCGCGTCATTGAGCGCCTCGAGCGCGAATTGCCGGTGCGCATCGTCGCGACGCTGCTCGGTGCACATGCAATTCCTCCCGACGCTGCATCCCGGGATGAGTACA
Organism: Chlorobiota bacterium; assembly: GCA_003695605.1. GTDB lineage: Bacteria > Bacteroidota > Ignavibacteria > Kapaibacteriales > NICIL-2 > NICIL-2. Next base: position 1,603 of record RFIK01000003.1, on the reverse strand, counting down.
TCGAAATGCTCTGCACTGAGCTTATCCCCGAAGTTGCTCGAAACAGACTCGCGACGTTCTGCGATGTCTTCGCCGACGTAGGGTACTTCACCACCACTGAAGCTGAACGAATACTTGCAACAGGCGTGGACTGGGGCTTGCAGCCGAAAATCCACGCTGATGAATTCGCAGACGTCGGTGCTGCCCGTCTTGCCATCAGCATCGGTGCAGCGAGCGCCGATCACCTGTTGCACATTGCACCGGAAACGATTCCAGAATTTGCCCGCTGGCGGACTGTTGCCACGCTCCTGCCCGGCACCGCCTACACACTACGGCTGCCGATGGCACCAGCACGCACACTCATTGATGCCGGGGCTACCGTTGCTCTCGCGACAGACTGCAATCCAGGCTCATGCCGCACAGAGAACATGCAAATGATCATCTCGCTCGCGACCCAACTTGCGGGTATGACGCTCGAGGAAGCTATTACAGCCGCCACACTCCACGGCGCAGCGGCCTTGCTACGCGAACACGAAATCGGTAGCCTCGACGTCGGAAAGCTCGCCGATTTCATCGTGCTCGACTCGCCAAGTGTCCACGACCTTGCCTACCACTTCGGTACCAACCGTGTTGCCGAAGTATGGATCGGGGGCAAGCGCGTGGTGAGCAACGATGCTACGTGGATCGAATCACCACACACTTCACCATCCCTATGACACGCCGAGATATTCCGCACTACCACGAACTGGCACCGAAACACTCCCGCCCTCTGCAAGGGAGTACCTACCGGTGGTACCTCGATGGACGCTACGTGTACACCGCACGCGTTCTTGCATTCCGTGGTGGCTGCTGGGCAACGGTGGAAGTTATCGCACCTGCGCCAGAATATGCCGCACACTACACCCCGGGCGCAACGATGGAAATCAAGATTGCCCACTACCAGTTCGAACCAGTGCCGGAAGCAGCCACGCCCCACCACCAATAGATCCCACGGGATCATGCGGCCCCGAGAGGACTCGAACCTCCGACACCAGGTTTAGGAAACCTGTGTTCTATCCAGCTGAACTACGGGGCCGACGGTGAAACGGCACACACCGACGTAGTCGCGCGACGACTTGCTCGATGTAGGCTTCCTGGCGTGCGTGCATTGTGGCGCGGGCACCGTCGGTTGTGTCGTCGTATCCGAGTAAATGGAGCGTGCCGTGCACTGCAAGACGAATAAGTTCGGTGCGGAGCGCAATACCATGCTCGGCAGCCTGGCGTGCTGCTGTCTCGACGCTGATGTAGATTTCTCCTTCGAGCGGTGACTGGCTCAGCGGGAACGTTACGACATCCGTTGCCCAATTGTGCTGCAGGAACTCCACGTTGATCGGTATAATGGTCGCGTCGTCGCAAAGAACGACAGTGACAAGTGCTGTGCGTATCCGCTCGCGAACGAGCGTATGGTCAACCGCAAGTGCAAGTGCGTTTCGTGGCAAGCGCTGCTCGAGCATAGTTGCACGCTCAATGTGGACATGCCGACCGCGCACGCGGCGCGTTGGTGGGAATACAAATGACAGCTCACCGACCATCGGACTCCGCGACAAGGAGATGTTCGGCAAGGGAAAGCTGCATCGCTGCAAGG
>RFIK01000223.1 GCA_003695605.1 Chlorobiota bacterium | reverse complement strand
CCACGGTGGCGGTGCCCACCCATGACGAGCACGTCAGCGCCACAGGCTTTGACCAGCCGCACCAGCTCGCGCGGGACGTTCCCATAGCCGATCATGCTTGTGCACTCGACGCCGCGGCCTCGAATCGTGGAACAAAGCCGTTCGAGGTACTCTTCATCGGCACGGGCTTCTGCGTCGTAGGCTGTTGGATAAACGGTCCCGACGGCACCTTCGACGATGTGGAGGAGCACCAGGCGCGCACCGTGCTGCTCTGCCAGCCGTACTGCATGCTGGATGACCGCGGGGTCTTTTTCATCGTGCGCAATTGCAGCCGCAATCGTCCGGTACTGCGGTTGGCTTCTGAGTGCCGCCTCCACTCGGTCGAGCACATCGCGCCAGCTTCGCTGTGGTTTGCGCTGCAACCGACGCAACAGCGGAACGAGGAACGTCGCCACCAGCAATGCCGCAACAGCAGATGCACCGGCAATAACGAGCACCTGGAGGGCAGGCTCCCCAACGGCAAGCCATTCGGCAACGGTGCCAACTGCCAGCCGAACGTTGAGTACAACGACGATCGCTGCTGCAACCCAGCCGAGCGCTTGCACCCACGGCGGGCTTACGTGCTCTCCCATGAGCTCGCGCGACGAGGTAAAGTGTACCAGCGGAATAATCGCAAACGGAAGTTGGATACTTAAGATTACCTGGCTGAGGATGAGCAGCTGGTACGTTCCACGCTCGCCCATCGTCACAAGAACTGCAACTGCAGGCACAATTGCGATGAGGCGCGTAATAAGCCGCCGCAGAAACGGCCGCATTCGAAAGCGAATGAAGCCTTCCATCACAATTTGCCCAGCAAGTGTGCCAGTGAGGGTCGAGCTTTGCCCAGCAGCGATGAGCGCCACGGCGAACGCTGTACTTGCCAGCGCCGTCCCGAGCAGGGGTTCGAGTAAAGCGTGCGCTTGTTCGAGCTCAGTCACCTCGATCCCGCGTGCGTAGAAGACGCTGGCAGCAAGGACCAAGATGGCAGCATTGACGAAGAACGCTGCGTTGAGCGCAACTGCTGTATCCACCAAGTTGTAGCGGCAGGCCTCGCGTCGGCCCTGGCTGGTTTCATCGAAAGCGCGTGTCTGGACAAGTGCTGAGTGGAGGTACAGGTTGTGTGGCATCACCGTCGCTCCAATAATACCGAGTGCGACGTAGAGCGCTCCATCGGGCAGATTAGGCACAAAGCCGGTGAGAAGTTCTGCTGGACGTGGTTGAGCAAGCGCCAACTCGACGACAAAGCACATTCCCACGATGAAGACCAGCGAGAGGATGAACGCCTCGAATCGCCGTACACCGAGATTTTGGATTGCCAACAGCAAGAGCGAATCTGCCCCAGTGATGAGTACACCCGCAAGTGTTGGGATGCCAAAGAGAAGATGCAAGCCAATCGCAGTACCGAGCAGCTCTGCCAAGTCGCAGGCAGCAATTGCAACTTCGGCGAGCACCCAGAGCGCATATGCAATCGGACGCGGATATTGCTCTCGGCAGGCTTGCGCAAGATCGCGGCCGCTGGCGATTCCAAGTCGTGCGGCAAGCGTTTGCACCAGCAGTGCAATCAGATTCGACAGCAGCAGCACCCAGAGCAACGTGTAGCCAAAGCGTGCACCGCCCTCTAAGTCGGTCGCCCAATTGCCTGGGTCCATGTACCCGACACTGATCAAGTACGCCGGTCCCAGGAAGGCAACCAGCCGCTTCCAGCCACGCCGACCGTCGAGCTGGACACTGCGGTGCACCTCCGGAAGCGAAACACTGCCGTCGAGCATTTGGCGGCGAACAGACCGTTCAAGATGTTCGTTGGGCTTCGGAGTCGGAGCGTACACGGTAACTTCCACGAAATTAGTCTCTAACCCCTCTCGACACCACCAGTTTCCCTCCGCAGTGCGCTTGTGGTGAGGTGAGCGGGCGCACATGCAGCTCTACCTTTGCTGCACGCGATCGCGTGCGTTTACCGGTAGGCTGATGATTTCGAGGACATTTCCTTCCCCATCCAGACGAAGTCCGCTGAGTTTCTTCCCTCGCCGGGCGTTAGTATCAATACGCCAGCAGTGTTCAGCGCGGCTGTAGCTTGGCTCATCAACGGGAACGTGCCCGACAATTTGCAGTTTGCCAATATTTTGCACTGGCCCACGATTCCACACCACACCGGAAACGTTGTGGCGGTTGTAGGGATCGTCGGTTATGCCGATGCCAGCATGTGAGATAAAAACGGCGTTGTTTTCCCAGAATAGCGGCAGTGAGCGGAACCACTCGACATCGCCAGCAAGCGAAAATCCTCGCCGAGCGTAGGATGCGATGACGTCGTTGCCATCTGTAAGAAGCCATTCGTTCGGCACCTGACGCTCGAAGTAGTCGATCGCACGCTGCTCGTGATTGCCCAGGAGAAACACTGCTCGTCCCGGGTACTGGCGCACCACCTGCCGCGCAAAAGCGACAACCTCCGGAGAATGCGCGCCTCCACTGATGAGGTCGCCTACCTGCACAAGCACTTCGCGTTCGGGGTTCCAGTGCTTGAGCATCGCAGCGAACGTGTAGAGGCAGCCGTGAACATCACCTACGACGAAAAGTCCATCACTCGGCGGCTGCATTGAGTAGGTGCGCAATTGTGAAACATGCGCTCTGACTGATGCACCGTCGCCAAGACTATGCCATCGTCAGTACGCACGAGCAAAGAGCACTCGCTGATGCGATGGCTTCCCTGTCACGATGCATCGCCCCTCTTCGGGGACATGGTCGAGTGGGATGCAGCGGATTGTTGCTTTGGTGCGTTCCTTGATGAGCGCTTCGGTCTCGGGGGTGCCATCCCAGTGCGCCATGACAAAACCGCCCTGTTCATCGAGAATGCGCTCGAAGTCTCCGAACGAATCCACGTAGTGCGTGTTATCGGCGACAAATCGCTTGGCACGTTCGAGCAACGCACGCTGAATCTCATCCAGGAGTGCGCGGACATAATCCGGCGCGCGCTCGGAGGCAATGGTGACTTTTTCCTTCGTGTCGCGGCGGGCGATTTCGACGGTGCCATGTTCGACATCTCGTTTGCCAATCGCGATCCGAACTGGGACGCCGCGCAGCTCGTACTCAGCGAACTTGAAGCCAGCGCGCTTGGTGTCGTCGGTATCGATCTCGACGCTGATACCCAGCCGGCGCAGTGCATCGGCGATCTGGCGTGCAACGGTCATCTGCGGCTCTTCGACCGTTGGAATGGTGATGATGACAACTTGGAGCGGTGCAAGACGTGGGGGGAGCACCAACCCATCGTCGTCTGAATGCGTCATCACAAGCGCACCAATGAGCCGCGTGGACACGCCCCACGAGGTTGCCCAGACGTACTGCCGCTGGTTGTTCTGGTCGAGGAAGGTAACATCGAACGCTTTGGCAAAGTTTTGCCCTAAAAAGTGTGACGTACCTGCCTGGAGCGCTTTGCCATCCTGCATGAGCGCTTCAATGCAGTAAGTCTCTTCCGCACCAGCGAAACGTTCCGAGGGGGTCTTGATACCACGGACAACGGGCATTGCCATGTATTCCTCAGCAAAGCGAGCATAGACATCGAGCATGCGCTCGGCTTCAGCGATGGCTTCCTGGCGAGTGGCATGTGCGGTGTGTCCTTCTTGCCAGAGGAATTCCGCGGTACGCAGAAACGGACGGGTGCGCAGTTCCCACCGCACCACGTTTGCCCATTGGTTGATCAGGAGTGGCAAATCGCGGTAGCTCTGGATCCAATCGCGGTATGTGTGCCAGATGATCGTTTCAGACGTTGGGCGAACGATGAGTTCTTCCTCGAGTTTTGCGTCGGGGTCCACGACAACGCCGCTGCCATCGTCGGCGAGCTTCAAGCGGTGGTGTGTGACGACGGCGCACTCCTTTGCGAAACCTTCGACGTGTTGTGCCTCGCGGCTCAGGAAACTCTTGGGGATAAACAGGGGGAAGTAGGCATTGACATGCCCGGTTTCCTTGAACATCCGATCGAGCACAGCACGCATGTTCTCCCACAGGGCATAGCCGAGCGGCTTGATGATCATGCAGCCACGCACGGCCGAGTAATCAGCCAGTCCACTGCGGATAACCAGGTCGTTGTACCATTCAGCGTAGTCAACATGCCGGGGCGTGATAGCCTTAGCCATCGGAGATCTGCTGCAAGTGACAAACAGGGCGCAAAACTACTGCCGGAGGATGACCAGCTGGATATTGGCGGCACGTAGGGCTTCCAGGAATGTGCGCATGACCACTGGCCGCGCGTCCCAGAGAAGGTTAATATTCTCGACAGCAACGGAAACCGTGAAGCGAACACCCTGTGAACTACTGTCACCATACCGAATGAGTAGCTCCTGATCGACAAGGCCGCGAACAGTTCCAGATTCGATCAGTGCGCGATGGGCGTTGACGACCGCAGTTTCCGCCTGCGCAAAGTCTGCGGATGGATGGAGCAAAAACTCGAGTCGGAAGACCACTGGCGACTCAGTGGCACGGAAGACGGTCAGCACCGAACTTGCCATGCGCTGATTGGGAACGACAATTACAGCCCGCGAAACCGGGCGGAGCTGCGTTGTCCGCCAGGTGATGTCTTCGACGGTGCCTTCGTATGTGTCGAACTGCACGTAGTCACCGACCTTGAATTTGCCGGTCAGGAGGATGTAGAGTCCGGCGAAGAAGTTCGTCAGCGTTTCTTGGAGTGCTAAGCCAATGACCAGTCCCCCTGCGCCAATTGCGGCGACCATCGCTGAAATATTGACCCCCAACGTCGCGAGAATGATGACGAGCGCGATGGTGTAGATTGCAACGTACGCAATCGAGCGCATAAACGTTGCTGCAAGCGGCGAGGCACGGTCTTTGTTGATGCTCGCACTCAGTGCCTCTTGCACGATGCGGGTTGCAGTAAACGCGGTGATAAGCGTACCGATTGTGATGGCAACTCGCTCTTGCCAGACTGAAGAGAGCCATTCGATTTCCGGCAAGAGCGCAACCACTGCACCACCGATACCGTACCACAGCGCCGCAGTCTCGAGCACTCGAATGATCCGTGCGGCAAGCAGCATCTGGCGTCGCCGGAGCATGCGGCGCACCAGTGCCAACAGTTGCCAGGCAACCAGCGCAAGACCGAGCGCGATTGCAGCACGAACGAACGGGAACATCACGGTGTAGCCTCATTGCTTGTGGCATCCAGCGAGCCGGTGCTATCCTCCGACCGCATGAGCAGTTGCTCGATAAGTTCCACAAGCCGCCGCGAGCCGCCTGCAGGAAGCTGCTCCAGCTCGAGAGCAAACTCCTCGGCTTTACGTCGGAAGAGTTCATCAATCTCGCGCGGCTTGGGAAGATCATCGAGCGAGGCAAGGCCGAAGGTCCGCAGGAATTCTTCCGTCGTTCCATACAGGAGCGGCTTCCCGATGCCGTTGGAACGGCCGGCGATGCGGAGAAGCCCGCGCTCGAGGAGGTTTGCGATGACCTCGTTGGAATTGACTCCGCGGATGGCATCTACTTCGCTTTTGGTGACCGGTTGTTTGTAGGCGACGATTGCGAGCACCTCGAGCGCAGCACGAGAAAAGCGCCGCTGCTCCCGCCGCTGGAAAAACTCCGCAAGGAGCGCCCCCTCCTCCGGTAGCGTTGCAAATTGCCAGCCACCGGCAATCGGCACGATGCGGTATGGCCGGTCGGTTGCCTCTAGTTCAAGATTGATGTCCGCAACACGCTCACGAATGAGCTGGGGGAAACTTTCGTCGGTCGGAGCAATGCAAAATGCTGTACAAAGCTGTTCCACCGTCACGGGCTCATCGCTTGCGAAGATGATCGCTTCGAGGATACGGCATTGACGCTGACGTGAAAGTTCTGCAAACGGCAAGTCGAACGCAAGCCTCATGTGTTCTCAGCAGGGAGTGGTACATACTCGGCTCGCTCATCGGCGGGTTGATCCGCACTTGGAGCTTCGATGATGATGTCGCTGTCGCCACCGAGCTGCCGAAGCGAGATCGAGCCGTTCTTACAAAGTTCAAGCACCGCCAGAAACGTCGCGACGATGTACGGACGGGAGCGGCCGCTCACCAATTCGCGGAAGCTGCATCGCGGCTGCTCAGCCAGTGTGGCGAGCACGAGCGTCATTTGTTCGCCGACGTCGTACTGCTCGCGTTCAAGCTGAACGAACGTTGCCTGGCTTTGCCCGACATGCCGACTGAGTACCCCGTAAAGCGCCTCGAGAAGATCGAAGAGCGTCGCATTGCGATAGGTCACCTCTGCCGGCAGTGGTTGTGCTGCAAGCATGCGGCGGTAGTAGACGTAGCGTTGCTGCTCGTAGCGCTCCCCGAGTTCCTCGGCAACATCGCGGTAGCGCGAGTACTCGATGAGCTGTTGGACAAGTTCGGTGCGGGGATCTTCAGCTGCCTCCGTGCCATTGGCTTGCTCTGGACGGGGCAGGAGCATCCGAGCTTTGATTTGCATGAGCGTTGCAGCCATCACCAAGAATTCGCCTGCCAACTCCAAGTCAAGAAGCTGCATAAGGCGGACGTACGCCAAGAACTCCTCCGTAATACGGGCAATCGGAATGTCGTAGATGTCCAGCTCGTCCCGCTTGACAAAGTAGAGCAGCAGTTCGAGCGGACCTTCGAAGTTTGGCAGTCGAACAGTGTACATCCAGGGTGTACGCGGGCTTGGCTACGTCATGAGCATATGGGTGTCTATTCAACAAAAATACTTGCTGCTGGGCGGCGATTCATCACCTATTCAGAAAATCTCGCGCAATTTTGCACGTTCTCTCCAGAGTGCATTCCGCTGTGGAACGCCCGATGCAGCACGCACAGACCAACCGACTTTACGAACTCGACGCCGCCAAGTTCATCGCCATGCTGCTGATGATGGTCGGGCATGTGCTCGATGCACTCGTGCGGCCATCGGAGCTCGACATCGCCCACCTCCCCTGGTCTGCATGGCACTGGTGGCGTGGCATTACAGCTCCTGTGTTTTTGACCATCTCAGGAATGCTCTTTGCGCTGACGCTTCGCCGAAATGATTGTGGTAACGTTGACCGCACCGTGCTCCGGCGACGAATGATCCGAGCGCTCCAGCTTGCAGCGATTGGGTACGCGCTCGTGTTCCCTGCACGGCATATCTTCGACTTGCCGTTTGTTGATGAGGCAACCTGGCGTGCATCCGTGCAGGTGAACATTCTGCAATTGGTCGCAGCGAGCTTACTCCTGCTCGTTATTCTTGCAGTGTTGTTCCCCCGTCGAGATGGCTTCCGTCGAGCTGTTCTTGTTGGCGGGATTGCCATCGCGGTAGCAACGCCTCTAGTACATCGCATCACGTGGTACGAGCATTTGCCATCGCTGCTGGCGGCGTACGTCAGCTATGAGGGTGGATCGCTCTTTCCGATTTTCCCGTTCAGTGCCTACATGCTGCTCGGCGCGTGGCTTGGGTGCAATCTGACGCTGCGGAGCAGCGATCGCATCCGATGGCTTCGTCAGGTGTGCTTCTTCAGCGGTGGCGCACTAGTGCTTGTCGGTGCAGTGGTAGGGATGTGGTTGCCGATCGGTGAGGTCGATCTTTACCGCTATACCCCTATCGGTGTTGGTATTCGTCAGGGAGTGGCGCTCCTGTTCATCGCAACAGTCTCGCTTGCGTTGCCGCTCCTTCGCTCCTGTGAATCGCTCCTGGTCCTTTTTGGCAAGCAGGCACTTGCAGTGTACGTCCTCCACCTTTTGCTGCTGTTTGGCACACCGTGGTTCGATAGCATCGGTCGGACGCATTTCAAGATGCTTTCGCTCGGCGAAGGAATACTGGCTACAGCCGCAATCGTTGTTGCCACTCTTGGGAGCATCCTGGCGTGGCAGCGCGTGCGAAGTGTTGTAACGCAACCGAGCGTACTGCGACTGCTCCGCGTTGGAATGGCTGTTGCGCTTGCCTACCTGCTGCTTGCGTAAACCTGCCGCTCGAAGGAGATAGAGCCACAAGGCTATCTTCGTAGCGCAGCAATCCAACCACCTCCTCCGATTGCTCTGATGGATACGTCCTTCACGACACTCTTCATCGGCGATGTCGTCGGTGGCCGGGCTGTCACATGCGTGGTTGCGATGCTCGGCGAGCTTCGCGTGCGCTATGGAGCGGATTTGGTCATCGTCAACGCAGAAAATGCATGGGAGGGTAAAGGTCCCAGCAAGCGCGAAGCTGATCAGCTCTTCGCAGCGGGCGCCGATGTCATCACTACTGGCAACCATGTGTGGGAAAATTGGAAGGCGCGCCCGCTGCTGAGCAGCAATCCGCGTGTACTCCGCCCGCTGAACTATCCGCCAGGGAATCCCGGCAACGGGACGGTCGTCGTTGAGACACCACGCGGTGTGGCAGCAGTGATGCAGCTCCAAGGTCGCGTGTTTATGCCCCCGATTGATTGCCCGTTCCGCATTGGCTTGCGCGCTGTGGAGCAGCTCCGCCAGCAGGCTCCTCTCATCATCGTGGATATGCACGCCGAAGCAACAGCAGAAAAAATCGCACTGGCTCGATACCTGGACGGAAACGTCACTGCTGTGCTCGGGACTCATACCCACGTCCAAACCAACGATGCGCAGATTCTTCCCAATGGCACAGCGTTTGTGACGGATGTCGGCATGAGCGGTGCGTTCAACTCGGTCATCGGTATGGCAACTGAGGTAGCGCTCCGACGGTTTCTCTACCAGACGGCGCATAAGTACGAGCTTGCTGAGGGCGACTGGCGCATCAGTGGCGCGGTCGTCACCGCTGATGCATCGAGCGGGCGAGCGATACGCATCGAAACCTTCTGCGTCCAGTGTCCAGAGCCGCCCAGCACCGCGTGAGAACAGTTGGCTGGCTGCTCTTTCTGCGTGCGCACGTCAGCCACCGCCGCTTTGCCGAGCGAACCTGCGGCAGCACGCGTAGGCTCATGTCGGCTGTAGAGCAACAGATCGCTCGCACAGACCGACATAACAATCAACAACTGCTTGGAGGCACCCGCCATGAAGACCGCGCTCATCACCGGTATCACAGGCCAGGATGGCTCGTACCTGACCGAGTTCCTGCTCGCGCAGGGCTACACCGTCCACGGCATCATTCGTCGTTCGAGTGTGTTCAACACTAATCGCATTGACCACGTTTACAAAGACCCCAACGCAGTCAATGGCCACGCGCAGCTCTTTCTCCACTACGGTGATTTGAGCGATCCTGGGCTTCTCACTGAACTCATCTACAACATTCGTCCCGACGAAGTCTATCACCTCGGCGCACAAAGCCACGTGCGGGTGTCCTTCGATATGCCGGAGTACACCGGCAACATCACAGCGATGGGGACCACGCGTCTGCTGGAGGCAATCCGCCGCAGCGGCGTGCGCCCACGGTTCTACCAAGCTTCGTCAAGCGAAATGTTCGGTGCTGCCCCACCACCACAGAATGAGCGAACGCCGTTTGCACCTCAAAGCCCCTATGCCGTGGCCAAGCTCTATGCCTACTGGATGGCGTGCAACTACCGCGACGCTTACGGACTGTTTGCATGCAACGGAATCTTGTTCAACCATGAATCGCCGCGACGGGGCGAGACCTTCCTGACGCGGAAAGTCACCCGCGCACTGGCATTCATGCTGAGCGGCAAACAACGCACTGTGTACTTGGGCAATCTCGATGCTCGTCGCGATTGGGGTTATGCACCAGAATACGTGCAGATGATGTGGCTGATGTTGCAGCAGGACCAACCGGATGACTACGTCGTCGGCACTGGCCAGACGCATAGTGTCCGGGAGTTCGTCGAAGATGCGTTCGCATACGTTGGGATCGAGCTCGAATGGCGCGGCGCCCGGGAGCACGAGCAGGGAATCGTCCGCAGTGTCGCTTCTCGATGGGATCATGTACTTCGTCCCGGCGACGTTGTTGTCCAGGTTCTACCGAAGTACTTCCGCCCCACCGAAGTGGATGTCCTCCAGGCCGACATCACCAAAGTGCGTCAGCGCCTCCACTGGGAACCACGCGTGCTCTACCACGATTTGGTGCGGATCATGGTGGACTACGACCTGCTCTTCGAGGGACTCGAGCCACCCGGCGAAGGTATTGCTGTCGAACAAACGCTCGGCTACACGTGGATTCAGCAGCCACCTTACAATGTCACGGGTGGGCTCGATAGCTACCAGCGCATGCCAATCAAAGCAGAACGGCGGCTGGCCAGCACTGTCGCTGAACTGCTCGCTCAGGTCGAGTCCGATGACCTCGTGGAATAATCGTATCGCTCGAGTGCAGGCTTGCCCTCACAGACTGCGCATCGTCCGGCAGCACGTGCAACGCTTGTTCTGCGCACGCACTGCGCTACCGCTCTTCCTTTCCTCTCCGCACCAGCGGCCGGCATTCGTCGCAGGTGCATTGTATTTTCGCCATTTGTTTGCCGAGCATCCGCGCATCGCGGTGCGTTGATGCGTTCGATTGTCCACAACCGATGAGCAACGTTCTATGGCTGAGCAAACGAAGATCCCCGTGACGTTGATCCCCGGCGATGGAATTGGCCCGGAGTGCATCGAGAGCGCGCGCCGGATCATTGACGCAGTCGGAGCAGGAATCGAATGGGAAGTCTGCGACGCTGGCGAAAGCGTCTTCAAGCGCGGGATTCCCTCAGGCGTTCCTCGCGAGACGATTGATTCGATTCGGCGGACCCGTTGCGTCCTCAAAGGACCACTCGGGACACCGGTCGGCTACGGCGAAAAATCTGCGAACGTTACGCTGCGGAAACTCTTCGAAACGTTCGCCAACGTCCGCCCTGTCCGTGAGATGCCAGGTGTACCGACGCCGTACAGCGGACGCGGGATTGACTTGGTCGTCGTCCGCGAAAACGTCGAGGACCTCTACGCAGGCATCGAGCACATGCAAACGCCGAGCGTCGCCCAGTGCCTCAAGCTCATCAGCCACAAAGGGAGCGAGAAAGTCACTCGGCTGGCCTTTGAGCTTGCCCGCAGCGAAGGACGGAAAAGCGTTGCGTGCGCGACCAAGTCGAACATCATGAAGCTCACCGAGGGGATGTTCAAGCGCACGTTCGAAGCTGTTGCGAAGGAGTATCCGGACATTCAAGCCTGGCATGTCATCGTGGATAACTGCGCCCACCAACTCGTCAAGAAGCCGGAGCAGTTCGACATCATCGTGACGACAAACATGAATGGGGACATTCTCTCCGATCTTACCAGCGCACTCATCGGCGGCTTAGGGTTTGCACCCAGCGCCAATCTCGGAAGCGAGGTTGCCATCTTCGAAGCAGTCCACGGGACAGCGCCGAAGTACGCCGGCAAGAACATCATCAACCCAACTGCCGTCATCTTGAGCGGTGTGATGATGCTTCGCTACCTGGGTAAGTTCGATGCCGCTGCGACAATTGAGAATGCGTTGCTCGTCACGCTCGAGGAAGGCAAATACCGCACAGGCGATGTCGTGGGCTACGACAGCGGCCTTGCATGCACGACCACTGAGTACACCGAAGCGATCATCGCGAATTTTGGAAAAACGCCACGCACAGCTCCTGTCCGCGAGTACAAACCGCTGGTGATTCCACGCCCGTCATCGGCATTGGCAACGATCCATCCATCGAAGCGGCGCGTCGTCGGGGCAGACATTTTCATCGAAAGCGAGCTGCTGCCAGTACCGCTTGGGCAATCGCTCGAAGCGCTCGCCGAAGGGACCGCACTCAAGCTCAAGATGATCTCCAACCGTGGTACGCAAGTCTATCCCGACAAAGGCACACTGACCGACTGCGTGGACCACTACCGCTGCCGCTTCATCGCTCGCGATCCTGATGCAGACTTGACCGATGAAGACATCTACACCCTCTTGCAGAAGGTCGGCGCCGCGCACCGGTGGATGCACATCGAAAAGCTTCCGGAGTTCGACGGCCAGCCCGGCTATACCAAAGCGCAAGGCGAGGACTAATCCCACGTGCTCGGGGTACATACCCCGTGCCGAGTAGCTTCACGTCGCAACAGTCCACAACACGCAACCTGAGAAAGCGAACGCACCCACGATGCCGTGGGTGCGTTCTTGACGTGTAACGGTAGCCACTGGTGGTAGCCGGCCGGAAAAACAGTGCTTACTTGTCGTCCACGACGGTGAACTCAGCATCCTCGACGCCCGGTGTACTCGACGAGCCGCCTGATGCGCTCCCTGCAGCATTACCACCGGTTGCTGCAGATGCACCTGCCGTTTGGTAGAGCGCGGCGCTGGCATCGTTCCACGCTTTTGTCAGCGCGTCCATCGCTGGACGAATGTCGTTCGGGTTGTTTTTGATCGCGTCCTGGAGACGCTCTTTTGCTTGCTCGATGCGCGTGCGGTGTTCAGCGGGCATTTTCTCGCCGAGTTCTTGGAGTTGCTTATCCGTCTGGTAGACGAGCTGATCGGCTTGGTTGCGAAGTTCGATCTCTTCGCGCCGTTTCTTGTCTTCGGCAGCATGTTCTTGCGCTTCGCGCTTCATGCGTTCGATTTCCTCCTTGCTCAAGCCAGAGGATGCCGTGATGCGGATGTCCTGCTGTTTGCCTGTTGCTTTGTCCCGCGCGGTAACAGTCAGGATGCCGTTAGCGTCAATGTCGAAGGTTACCTCAATTTGCGGCACACCGCGCGGCGCTGGCGGAATCCCGTCGAGGTGGAATCGCCCCAGCGAACGGTTATCGCGCGCCATCGGACGCTCGCCTTGGAGGATGTGGATTTCCACCGATGTTTGGTTATCGGTCGCAGTCGAGAAAATTTCCGTCTTGCGCGTTGGGATCGTCGTGTTTGCTGGAATCATCGGTGTCATCACTCCACCGAGCGTTTCGATGCCGAGCGTCAGCGGCGTTACATCGAGCAGCAGAACGT
>RFIK01000222.1 GCA_003695605.1 Chlorobiota bacterium | reverse complement strand
GGTGCAAACCGCGATGAGTGCAGCGAGGGGAGTTGCTCGCCACGTGCACGAGCTTGTTTGAACTGTGCCTGATTGACGGCGCCAACACGGAAGAAGCATGAGGGAATTTGCCCGCCGAGGCGGTAGTATGCGAAATCCTCGCCGCCCATCGTTGGCTCGCTCCGATAGACGTTCTCAGCACCGAACACATGCACAAAGAGCCGCTCGAGCCGGTCGGATAACGCAGTGTCGTTGTGCTGCGGTGGGGTGTGCTCTTCGGGGCGGACGTGGACAATCGGCATGCGGTCAAGTGGTACAGCAGCTGCCCGCGCAACGCCGTATGCCTTGGCGCCGATGGCACTGATGATTTGGTCGCGGATATGGTCGTCATAGGTGCGCACAGTTAGCTGAAGCTGAACCTCATCGGGGATGATGTTGTGCTTTGTGCCGCCGCAGATTGAGCCCACCGTCACCACTGCCGGCTGGCGTGGTGGGATTTCACGCGAGACGATCGTTTGCAGTGCCATGACAAATTCTGCCGCCATCACGATGGGATCTTTGGTTGTGTGGGGATATGCACCGTGGCCACCGACACCGCGGATCGTGACGTCAATCATATCCACACTTGCAGTGACAGGTCCGGGAGCAATGCCAACAGTTCCTGCCGGGTGCTCAGCATCGGTGTGCAGGCCGAGGATAAAGTCCGGGCGTCCGAAGCGTTCATAGAGGCTATCGGCAAGGAGCGCACGTGCACCAGCGCCACGCTCCTCGGCAGGTTGGGCAACCACGAGGAGCGTCCCGCGCCATTGCGAGCGAAGCTGCGCCAGAATTCGTGCAGTGCCGATGAGCATCGCAACGTGAATATCGTGCCCGCAGGCGTGCATGACAGGTACTATCTCGCCACGTTCAGAGCGGGCAGTGCGGGTGCTCGCATAGGGAAGCCCTGTTTGTTCCTCGACCGGCAGAGCGTCCATGTCTGCGCGGATGAGCAGCGTCGGACCGCTCCCACTGCGCAGCACACCAACGACACCGTAGCAGTGGAGTGTTGAGTCGGCATACTTACCGACACGCTCGGTAACAGCGAAGCCTGCTGCTCTCAGCGCATCGGCGACGCGACGCGCTGTTTCGGCCTCGTAGTACGAAAGCTCTGGGTTGGCGTGCAGCTCTTTGTAGAGTGCTACGATGTCCCCGAGCTGGCGTTCAATCAAGCTCTCAAGCGATTGCGCCGACAGGCTCACCACGCACAGCATCCAGAGAAGCACGGAGGTCATGGCAATGATCGGTACGGTCAACACATGCTCTCAGCAAAATACAACCACGCGATGATGCAAGGTAACTTCAGCGTAGCCTTGCCGCTATGTTCCGCTAACGTGGGAGGAGAAGTTTTGCCGCAGACGTTGCACATCGCGAGCAGAAGGCATGGTTATCTGTCATGTTGCAGGGACAGCCCGGCGGGGGCAAGATGGTGTTACCCGTGTGCTCTACGAATACGTGGAGCGACATCGTGCAGCGGGGTTGGAGCCAGTCATCGTGACAGCAGTTGCTGATCCAGTCGAGCAGCAGCGATTTCGAATGGTTGAGCTTCCAGCAGTGCGACTGCCAATCTACCGTGACTACAGGGTCTTCGTTGGAACGCGCGTTTCCTTCGAGCGAGCGATTGAGCACTGTGGGCGCGAACCGGACGTGCTGCACATCCATACGCCGTGCCCGCTCGGACGGGCGGCACTGCGTTACGCACGACGGCGGGGCATACCCGCAATTGCAACATACCACACGCACTTTCCAAGTTACCTTCAGCACCACCGTCTCGGGATGCTACGCCCGATCGTGGAACGCTCGCTGTTGGACTTCTACCGTCGGTGCGATCGCGTGCTTGTGCCTTCTGCTCGGCTGTTCGAAGAGTTGCGTCGAATGGGGCTTGGGAATCTTGAGCACCTGCCGCATGGGACGGATACGGCGCTGTTTCACCCGCGGTGGGCATCGCACCAGTGGCGTCAGCGGCTGGGAATTCGCCCTGAGCAGCGGGTGCTGCTCTTCGTCGGGCGCTTGGTCTGGGAAAAAAATCTGCGGTTGCTCATCGAGCTGTGGGATCGGCTCGATCGTCGCAGATATGCGATGGTGATCGTTGGCACTGGGCCAATCGAAGATCGGCTCCGGCGCCTGATGAGTGATGCACACTTCCTTGGCTATCGCGCAGGGCACGAGCTTGCGCAGGCGTATGCATCGAGCGACGTTTTCGTATTTCCTTCGGACACGGAGACCTTTGGGAACGTCACGCTCGAGGCGCTTGCATCGGGGTTGCCATGCGTGGTCGCCGATAGCCCAGGCTCAGCAGACCTTGTAAGGCATGGCATGACGGGCTTCCGCGTTCGACCACATGATGTACATGCGTTCCTCTCAGCGGTTGAGGCAATCGCAGCGCTTCCACCGGATAGTCTGCTGTTGTGGCGCATGCGGGCACGTCTTGATGCGGAGCGCTACCAGTGGAGCCGCATCTGCAGCACGCTGTTTGCGCTCTATCGCACGCTGGTGTATAGTGCATCGCTCCCTGTGCAGGCAGGTGAACAGATGCAAATAGCCTCAGGGTAAGGGGGTATTTTCGTACAGTGTGGTGGTCAGACTGCGTCACTGAGCAAGCCGTGCCGCAGCGCGTATTGCGTGATATCGGCATTATCGCGGAACTTCATCTTCTCGAGGATGCGGCTACGGTAGGTGCTAACGGTCTTGATACTCAGGTTGAGTTCTTGGCTGATTTGGGTCAGTGTCTTCCCCGAAGCGATTTTCCGCATGACCTCGAACTCGCGCTCGGAGAGGACGTGGTGGGGTGGCAAATCTTCTCCGCGCAGTTGGCTGGTGATACGATGGGCGATGCTGGGGCTTAGGTATGTGCCACCCTCGACGATGCGCTCAACCGCCTCGACGAGTTCTTCCGTTGCTGAGGTCTTCATCAAGTAGCCATTGGCGCCACTTCGGAGCGCGCGGAGGGCGTACTGATCTTCCGAATACGCACTCAAGATGAGCACTGGAAGCTGGGGAGCAATATCCTTGAGGACTCGGAGCGTTTCGAGTCCATCCATTCCTGGCATCGAAATGTCCAAAATCACGATATCCAAATCGTTCGGATGGGAGCGGACGTACTCGACCGCTTCGATGCCACTGGAGACCTCCTCGACTTCAATGTCCATGTTGCAGACCAAGAACAGCTTGAGCCCTTCCCGCATGATCGGGTGGTCATCGGCGATGAGCGCTTTGATCATGGTGTTGCGTCCGGGATAGAACAGACGATAGCCAACGACGATGGACCAGCGAGCAAATTGAGCTCGCCAGCCGTTGGCATAGCGCTTGCAACAACGCAGAGAAGTACCGAACTACCGATGACGATGGAGCGCGACTATCCAAGCTATCGGCTCTCGCCAGCGGCACGCCGGCTGCGTCTGTTGCGTAGCCGCCCTGATGCACCGGCGAGCAGCCATTCACCGCAGCAGCAGCTGGGGGTTATCGCCGACGTCCTCCAGAGTGCTGGCATTGCGGTTGTGTTCGATATCCACCCAGGCAGCTGCGCAGTTGGCGTCCAACTCCGTCGTGCGGGGTTTACTGGGCGAATTATCACCTTTGAACCGAACCCGGCAGCATGGGAGCAACTCCGCTACTGCAGCATGACCGACGAGCAGTGGTACATTTCTCGTTCAGCAATCCGGTTGCACGAAGAGATCATCTTCGCTCCTGGGGAGATTCCGATCATCGGGACGTCGCTGGCAGCATCGCTCGAGGTATTCTGCGACGAGGAAGAGCCTGTCGCCGTGTGGCTTACCCAGCCGCAGGAGTGTCTGCTATTCGAAGCGATTGCACCCTGCACGGCGGTGCGTGTTGTAAGCATTGCCTCTACGATTAGCGATGCCGATGACCGCACGTGTAGTATCGAGCAAACGTTAGGAAAGCTGCGCGAGCAGCGGTGGGAAGTGTTGGCCGTTCATTCTCGAACTGGTGAGCAAAACGGTGGCTTGACAATTGCCGATGTCATCGCGGTGCGAGTCCCATAAGAACAGCGTCGCCAGGTACACGGTTTGTCATCAACCTATCGTTCCAGTACCGAAAGAACCACACCACTAGATGAGTTCACTGGGATGGAGGGGTACGATCAATGGAGTGGGGGTTGTTGTGCACACTCTGTGGAGATTTGGTTCTTGCGGGAAATTTCCGTAGCTTCGCTTTTGGCTAGTGACTGCGCCGCGGAGTGCCAATGAAAGCTTGCCACATCACTGTTGGAATGCTCGTCGGTGCGCTTGTGTGTGGACAAGTGGTGGCACAAGTGTGGGAGGACGTTCCGCTGCCGGGACAATTTGCGCAAGGGTACTACCTCGATGTCTTCTTTCTGCCCTCGAATCCTCAGTACGGCTGGGCCTGTGGGTACAATGGGTACGTAGTCCGCACAACCGATGGTGGGCGAACCTGGCAAGGGAGCATCGTCCCCTACAATGGACGAATGGGTGGACATCTGGAGTCGGTGCAGTTTCTCGATGCGCTCAACGGCTACACATCTGGGCCTGCAGGAGTCTTCCGTTCGACCGATGGTGGTGTGACATGGGCCGATGTGACCCCACCATTCCCCAGCGAAGGTCCGTGGGGCTGCTATTTCCTTTCGGCAACGGCGGGTGTCGTCCTCGGTGGCGGATGCGCTGGCCCGCAGAACTTTTTCCGAACAACCAACGGCGGGCAGTCCTGGACCCTTTTCCAGAGCAACCAGCCATCGAGCGGCTTGACCGATGCGATTCTCTTTGCCGATGGGACGGGGTACGCAGTCAGCAGTGGGCTCATCTGGCAGACGACTGATAGTGGCGCAAGCTGGTCGGTCCTTGCGTCGAGCGGCCCAGCGTACTGGAACGAGGAGCTGACCGTGCGCGGCTCGTCGTTTTTGATCCCATGGGCGGGGTCGAATTGCAGCGGCCAAGGTGGAGGAGGTGGTGGTCGCTTCACGACCGATGGAGGGCAGTCTTGGCGGAGCTACTCGACCGGTGTGCCGATGTTCGGCGCATTTCTCCACGACGGGCAGCGGGGCTGGATCTGCGGTTTTGCGCGGCAGGTCTGGTACACCAGCGATGCTGGGCAGAACTGGCAGTATCGCGGCTGTGGCACGCGTGGCGATCTCGACGACATCTGGATGATTGACGATACGACTGGCTTTGTTGTCGGCCAAGGGATTTACCGCTACGGGCGTGCGCAGTCGAGTGCAAGCCGTTCATCGCTCGACTTCGGTGCACACTGTCCGCCTGTGCTACGGTTCGATACGCTCTACATCCGCAATCGCTCTTGGAACAGTGCGCTTGTGGCACTGCGCATTACTGGGGGCGATTCGGCAGCGTTTGCGATCATCGCACCACCAACGCAACCGGCAGCGATTCCCTCGTGCGATTCGCTCATGGTCGTCGTTCGGTACATGCCACTGCGCGAGGGCACTCACCGCGCAACGCTCGGAATTGAATTTGCCAGCGGTCAACGGCTCACCGTATCGCTTCAAGGTGAGCGGCTTGGGCGCTCGATTACAGTGCAGGATACTCTCGTGCAGGCGATTGGCGTTCCGGCAGGGCAAACGGTGCGACTGACGATACCGGTTCGCAATACATCGAACCAACCGGGGCAGATCAGCTCGGTCACGCGAACTGCGGGTGCGAATATCCTCGTTGAGAGCACATTGCCGTTGACTATCCCTCCGGGTGGCGCAGCAATCGAACTGGCATTCGTTCCGCCGGATACAGGCTGGTACGAGGCAGTCTACCGCATTCGCATCGAGCCGTGTAGCTACGATACTCTCGTTCGTGTCCGGGTCTATGCGCAGTCGCCGATTATCGGCGTTCGTGCGCCGGGGTGGAGTTCTGCTTGTGGCGTGGCGATGCTTGATTCTGTGCGAGTGATCAATTCTGGAAATGCTGCTCTCCAGATTGCTGCACTCTGGATCGAGCCGAGCGATGCACCGTTCCAGTTTGTAGGCTCAAGCCGTGGTGGCCTGCCCATCATCGTGCCACCGAAAGACACTGCGTGGATTTATGTTCGCTTCACCGGGCTTGGCAGTGGCACCGCAACGCTGGTGCTCGACCATAACGATGGAACGCTTGTGCGGAATATTTCTCGGCCGCTCCGAGTAGCGCTCCTATATTCCTCCGCTCGGCCGGTTTGGCAGCGAGCGCCGGCAATACTGGATTTTGGCACGCTCTGCGTTGGCCAGTCACGCGTGCTCTTTGTGGATGTTGCAAGTCGAAGTAGCGTGCCGTTGACGTTGACAGCAAGCGCCCAGCCGCCGTTCAGCGTTACGACGGGATTGCCAGTAGTAGTCCCGCCCATGGGTCAGGGTCAGATTGGCGTTTCGTTTACGCCGAACGCAGCTGGTACATGGGCGGAAGGGCTTGTGCTCGGGGTAGATCCTTGTGACCTTCGTGATTCGGTGCTTCTGCGTGGTCGAGCGGAAACGACTGCACTTGCGCTCGAGCCACAATCGGTCCGTGCGCGCGTGCAGGCAGGGCAAATGCTTCGCATGCCTGTTGTCGTTCGCTCTGTTGGAACAGCTGGTGCTCAGATTGACAGTGTCCGTCTCCAGCCTGCTGATCGGCGGTGGGCAGTCGAGCATCGGCCGCTTCCGTTTCTGCTGCAACAGGGAGCAAGTGACACGCTCTGGATTACCGTCGCGGCTGATAGCACACCTGGAGTGCTCAATGGCGTGCTCTGTCTCCGGACTGATTCGCTTTGCCAAACCGAGCAATGTTTGAGCGTCGAGTGCACCATCGAACCGCAGGAGCTCTACGACCTGCGTGTTGAACCGCGTACCGTCACGTTTGCTCCGCAGCGCTGCTCGCCCATCGCCGAACGAGCCACGGTGACGATTGTCAATGCGGGAACAAATCCTGAAGCAATCACTGC
>RFIK01000034.1 GCA_003695605.1 Chlorobiota bacterium | reverse complement strand
GTGCTCGTCCGGATTGGTGCTGCAGATCATGCTGCTCGAACCATAGCAGGGCATACGCTGCCAGCAGGATGAGAAGGCTCCACATGATCTGCCGCCGGTTCCGCGGCGTGCGTCGCACAGGAGGAGCAAAACGTCGCATCGGCTACAGTCGGTGGTGGTACGAGAACGAATGTGCAGCAGGATGCGAGAGCCATTCCTTGAGCGTCATGCCGCGTGCGTCGCGGTCACTGGTGATTGGCTCGGTGATATCGTCAAGTGTCCAGGGAATGGCCAGTGCAGGGTCGTCCCATCGGATGCTTCCCTCCGCCGATGGGTTGTATGGAGCGGTGCATTTGTAGTGAACGACTGCGCTGTCGCTGAGCACCAAAAAACCATTAGCAAAACCCGGTGGGATCCACACCAGACGAGGCTCGTCGGCGCGAAGCTCGCATATCCAGTGCGTACCGCAGTGTGGCGAATCGGGGCGAATGTCGAGTTCGACAAGCTGGATCCGACCGTAGAGCACGCTCAGCAGCTTCCCTTGCGGCGGATCCCACTGAAAGTGCATCCCACGAATGACGCCTCGGCGGGATGCCGAGACGTTGTCTTGGACAAAGTGCGTCGGCAGACCGAGCGCGCTCAGCGCTTGGGCGTTGAAGCTCTCGAGAAAGTAGCCGCGTCGGTCACGGAAGACTTGCGGACAAATCACAGCGATGCCATCGAGCGCTGTTGTTACAATTTCGAACTGCGCCATCAGATATCGTAGGATGTGGAGAACACTTCGGTGCGTTCTGGATAGGTAGCGCGAAAATGCTCGATTGCAGCAATCCGCTCGCTGCGGCGCTCAAGGAGGATGCTGCGGAGCCACCGGTGATCGGCATCGAATTGCCGCGCTCGGAGAAGAAGCTCAAGTGCCTGCTTGGGCCCGAGGATGCTCGAAAGCCGAATCCGCTGTGGGAGTGGAAGGGGTGGCGGCTCGAAACGTTCATTTCGAAACGCGAAGTACTGCTCAGCAATCTTGAGCGATGCAGCCAGCTTTGCGTTGATCGAGTGTCCGGCGATGTGCGGCGTTGCCAGCAGTGCACGGCGAGCCAACGTCGGCGAAACATCCGGTTCACGCTCCCAGACGTCCACAGCGACTGCAACACCGCTCCGCGATCGTTCGAGTAGCGCTCGTTCGACGATGACGCCGCCGCGAGATGTCTGAATGATCAGCTGTGCAGCAGATTGCTGCAACTGCGCCTGCTTCAAGAGCCGAACGGTGGGATGCTTCCCGCTCTGCACAAGCGGCACATGAACGGTGATCACACTGCTGTCAGCAACAAGTGCAGGAAGCGATGCGACACGGACGTACGGTGGAAATTCAAAGCCCTGCTCCACGAGCGGTGGATCGTTGGCAATGATGTCCATGCCCAGTTCATGGCAATACTCCGCAACACGCCGACCGATATTGCCAAATCCCACGATGCCAATTGAGCAGCGGTATAAGGGGACGTTCTGCTGCGCACTCCAGAGCAGAATGCTCACCAAGACATACTCGGCGACAGCATTCGCGTTGGCACCAGCAGCAAGTGCAACACGGTAGCGTGGATCGGAAAGGATCTCCGGTGCTATGTGATCGCAACCACTGGTGACTGAACCGAGAAACTTGACCGCAGTGCCCTCGATCAGTTCGCGACCTACGTGGAGTGTCGAGCGAAACATCAATGCGCGGCATCCTGAGCCGATCAGCTCTTCTCGTCGGAGTTTCCGCACGTCCACCCTGCGCACCTCCTCAAGTGGGGCAAGCATCTCGGCAAGCAGTGGTATAGTCTGGTCAACGAAGATCATCGGCGGAGACGAAGTGTTATGCCAGTGACGTCCCACCGTGCTTTGATCGAGATGGGCACAGGGCGCTCTGCGATTGGTTCCCCGTAACGCAAAGGACTGAGAGTTCCGCTATCGTAGCGACCGTTGGCGTTTCGATCGCAGAATGCGTCGAGTTCATACTTGCCTTCCGGGAGGAATGGAATTCGGAAGTACCCGTGTGCGTCAGCCTCTGCAGTCGCGACAATAGCCTGCTGGGGAGTACGCACAACCACAATTCGATGTTGGCAGTTGCAGCAACTATCATCCACAGCACCGCTGAGGCTGCCGCCGGTGCGTGTATCGAGTGTGACGATCGTCCGAATAAGAAACCCTGTATCGCTCGACGATGCACCACGCCACGAGCGGACGTCTCGAAGGTGCATCAGCCACGTGTACGTCGTCGCTGGCTGCAATGAGTCGCGCGGCTGAACGCGAATGGAGGCATCGTCGGGTTGCTCGATCGCTATCGGGATGGTATCCCGATGCGGTTGCTGGGTCAGCGTAACCTTGGGAATCTCCGAAAGTGCATCCGTCCACACAACGTGCAGTACGGGCTTGAGATCTGCGTTGCGGGTGGTGTCCCGATTCGGCTCGATGCTGCGAATACTCAGCGGGAGAGTATCGGGAATGGCAAGACCTCTGAAAGCGAAGGAAACGGTGTCGGGAAGAGTAGCACCAGTCGAATCTGCGATGATAGCACCGGGCGTGAGTGTGAGTCGGTAGCTGGTCGTGTCACTGAGTGGCTCGCCGCTGATGAGCTCAATCGTCTGGGGACCGGTGGCTATTGTTGCTGCAATCGGGACCCGGCGCCCACGTGCAGAGTCGGCGAGCTCCCACACGCGACTGCTGATGCGCTCCAGTGGTGCAGAGAACTCGATACGAATCCGTCGCGAACTGGTGGCTCTGCAGGAAATGACCTGAAGTTCGTGTGCGTTGCTGGAGCGCCCCAGCCAGATACGCACCGATGGCGCCTGGGTAGGTGGCTGCGCTTGGATAGGTGCTGCAGCAACGCCACCAGGCTCGCCCGCTTCGAACGAACCTGTTCCATTTACGTCGGCATATGCAGCGACGACAAATCGTGTGCACGGCAGTGCATCAGCGAGAAATCGGCCGTCGGCTGCAGCGGGGATACGATATTCGAGTGCGGATACTGCGGAATCAGCCGGACGCAGTACTGCGTAGAGTGGAGCTGAGACGGGGCTTGTGATCAATCCCCGGATTTGGCAGCTATCGAGTCGGTCGCCAGTCGAGAAGATGAGCGTAAACGGTTCAGTTGCCCTGTTCCCATGCAAATCGCGGAAGCCAGTTGCAAGGCTCATGCGGTAGGTGGTCTGCGGGCGAAGGCTATCGAAGACGATTGTGACCCTGCGACCGCTCCAATTGAGTTGGTATGGTGCAGTCGGCGTGATACCAAGGTTCCGCGCGATGTCGCTTCGTTCGACGTACTCACTGAACGTCAGCGTGATCGCCAGCTGCGAGCCGATCCTGACCATTCCGTTCGGGATGCTGCACTCTTCGACAAGTGGTGGGGTCCGATCTTCTGGACCGCCGGACGGCGGGAGAACAACCGCACAGCTGAGCATGAAGATAGCTATCGCGCTCGCTGCAGCGCGAGCCAACCAGCGAAGATGATGCATAGCAACCACTCGCTTGCGATGAGCAGAAGGGAAAACGACGTTGCCGCAGCGGGAATAACCCACGTGGCTATGAATGTAGCACAGGCTACTGCTGCAATCGCTGCTGCGACGAAACGGTCCTGCACGCGGGAGATCAGTACAACTTCGAATGCAGTTTTCAGCGATAGACCAGCGCTGGCAATCGCAAGAAGGCGCATCGGCACAATAGCTTCCTCGAACTGAAACGTCCAGCCGATGAGGGGCTCAGCACCGAGGAACAGGACGATCCCAGCGGCAAGAGCGACAGCCGATCCAAACAGAAGAACATTGCGTTCGCGTGCGGGCTGCAGATCGCTTGCAAGTCGTGGGAGCACAGCGTTGAACAGTGCGCCTGGCAGAATCCGCGCTGCACTGTAGATGCGGAACGCGGCTGCGAAAAAGCCAAGCTCCGCACTACCTGTCCGCATGCCAAGCACCACCAGTGGCGTGCGGTGAACGAGCGTGCTCGCAAGGTTGACCACCCACAGTTGTCGTTGGGTTCGGAGTTGGTGGATAATGGTGTCCCATCTATACCAGCGAGTGCCTCGGCGAATCTTCTCGATCCCGCCTCGTGCGCGTGCATAGAGGAACACAAGGTGCACGGCCCGTCCGATGCTAACAACAGCCATTGCGGCCACTGCTGCGAGAATGCTCCCGCCAGCGAACATCACTGCGCTCATTGCGCTGGCGCTTGCCAAACTATAACCGCTACTGAGCAGTTGGGGAATAACGTAGCGATCCAGTCCACGTAGTGCCGCAAGGATGGTAAAGCTCCCACAGCTGGCGAGTGTATCGAGCAGCGCGAGCATCGTCAGCTGTGCGCTCTCTGCATGGTGAACCCAAGCAATTGCCACCGCACCGGGTGCGGAGACGATCCAGAGCAACAGCTTTGTGCTGAGTGCAGTGCTAACGAGCTCATCGGATACAGCTGGATTTTGCGCTACAGCGCGTGGTAGCCAAATGTTGTACCCGGCATCAGCGATGATTTGGACAATTCCTGCAATCGCCATCGCCAGCGAGTATGTGCCGAGTACCGCTGCACCGAATGTGCGCGCAATGATAACTGCCACAGCTGCATACGCGAGCAGCGTGATTGCATCGCCGACACTGAGCCAAAACGTTGTTCGTAGTATTGCGCGTTGTGTCAATGTTGACAAATGCACAGCGTGCAAGTTACCACCACAAATGGTGAACCGTTTCTCCAGTGGCTTGCTACCGCCGATGATGCAATGCTCGATGCACGTTCGTTGCCGCAGAAGTGGTTCGAGCGGGATACCATCACCGTTGCGCGAGAATTGGTCGGGACAATCCTTGTGCGTCGCAGTGCATCCGGGAGGATCCTCGCAGCGCGAATAGTCGAGACAGAAGCGTACCTGCCCGATGATCCCGCAAGTCATTCCTGGCCAGGGATCACAGCGCGAAACCGTGCGATGTTCGCTGCCGGCGGCTGCCTGTACGTCTATCGCATCTACGGCGTTCACCGCTGCGTCAATATCGTCACCGACCGGGAAGGTATTGGGGCAGCAGTCTTGGTACGCGCAGCTGAGCCACTTATCGGCATCGAAGAGATGGCCGAGCGCCGTACGCGTAGCCTTCCCCGCGAGCGCCTGCTCAGCGGACCGGCAAATCTTGCGCGTTGCTTCGGCTTTGAGCTTGATGACAACAGACGCTCGTGCTGCGGTGAGGGTACTTGGATCCTTCCATCGGTAGTGCAGCTGTCGGCCATTGGAATTTCGCCGCGCGTCGGGATTACGCGAGGCAAAGAGTTGCTGCTCCGTTTTTTCGACCCAAGTTCTCCAGCAATTTCTGGCAGTCGCAGAGCAACCGTCATTGAGCCGTTTGTGCACTGAGTTTTCGACATTGTTTCCACCCGTGGCAAGATTGCTTCGTTGGCGAATCCATCGCAGTGTAAATTTGAGTCGTGTTCGGTGCAGATGTTTGCAC
>RFIK01000221.1 GCA_003695605.1 Chlorobiota bacterium | reverse complement strand
GCATCGCGGTAGTATCCCCGGCGCTGGGCGAAGACCGCTTTCTGCCAAAGTGCATCCTCACTTGTTGGATCGAGCAACAACGCGTAGTCAAGATACGCTTCAGCCTCTGTGACGATGCCTGCCTCGCTATACGCGGCAGCTAAATGCAGGATGATTTCAACATCGTTTGGATTGCACGCCAATGCCTTCTGAAATGCCTCGACAGCGTGGCGGTGGCTTCCAACTCCACTATGCGCCACACCGAGTCTGTCCCATGCTTCAGCGCTGTATGGCGCAAGCATCGTCCAGAGCGACGCTACCGCAATCGCTTCGTGGTAACGCCCTCGTTCCAAACAGTAGCTGGTGAGGTGTTCCATGTGCTCTGGTAGGCAGATACTTCCTTCCAGAGCCTGGAGCGAACCCTGCGTGTGTGCACGCAAACATTGGCGGAGAAGCTCTTCGACATCAAACTCGGAGCGAAGGCCCGACCATTCGGGTTCATCATTGAATTCAAACATCTCTGAGTACCCACAACGATTGTGTCGTTCGACGGTGGCGAACTTACTGTGGATTTGTCACCGACTCAATACGTAGAAGTACGCAATTGCACCCGTTTTACTCAGGAGACGCTCCTCTGATGGCAATTTCCATGTCGATGGAGCAGGAGGAAGAGCCACCTGCCGGACTCGAACCGGCGACCTGCTGATTACAAGTCAGCTGCTCTACCAACTGAGCTAAAGTGGCATCCGAGCGCTGCAAAATTACGAAGCGCCCAGTCCAGCAGCAGTCACGATCTCCGGAAAAAGGTGTGCCTCGATGATACTGCACCAGATGTGCCCAATTGTGATGTGGCATTCTTGGATGTGCGCTGTCACGGTACTTGGGACAATAACTGCATCATCACACAGAGCTGCTATTGGACCGCCATCGCAGCCGAGCAGACCAACGACAGCTACCTCTTGCATGCGCGCCTGCTCCGCAGCACGGCGAACATTTTCCGACTTACCACTTGTGCTAATTGCTACAAGAACATCTCCACTCCGTCCCAATGCTTCAACTGCACGCGCAAGCACGTTCTCGAACCCGATGTCGTTGCCACCTGCTGTCATGAGCGAAGGATCAACGGTCAGCGCAATTGCCGGAAGTGCGCGACGCTGAACTTGTCCGCGATAGCGCACGACTAGCTCCGCAGCGATGTGCTGTGCGTCCGCTGCTGAGCCGCCATTGCCACAGAGCAACACTTTCCCTCCGTGCTCGAGTGCCGCCGCTAAACGTTTTCCTGTTCGAACTATGGCGGACACGCAGCAGTCAAGCAATGCCTGCTTTGTTTGAATTGAACGCTCTAAGTGCTGTCGGACGAGAGCATCCACGACGTAAGCTCCGAAAACAGACTCCTGCAAAAATCGTCACTTGCTACCGATGCACAGCGTAGATCCATCTCAGCTCCGTTGGATTGGCACCATCGTTCGCCCGCATGGGCTCGATGGATCACTTCACGTCGAGCTTGCCCAGACCATCCTTCTGGCCGAGGGAACACCAGTCTGGATTGGGTTTAGCCCACGATTCTGCAGCGAGTGGCAGATCGAATCGTTCACACTATCTGGAAATCGAGCAACCCTTCGTTTGACTGGGATAACATCACGCCAGCAAGCAGAGACGCTCCGGGAGCACGGTGTCTTTATTGCCGACTCTTCAGTGCAGATTCCACGAGAGTCATCCGGACTCGTAGGCTGGATTGCAGTTCTCCCCGACGGAACAGCAGTGGGCACCGTCGTCGGCATCGAGGAAAATCCAGCGCACCCGCTGCTGTGTATCATCCATCCTCAACGGGGAGAACTTCGCGTCCCGTTTGTGGATGTGTTTATGCAGCACATCGAACCTGCGACACGGACCATTGTTCTCTCTCTTCCGGAGGGATTTCTCGAGGCACTGTTACCGAAGACTCCGCCGCGCAAACGCAAGCGCTAACCGAAGGTACGGGTAATCGAATCTGCCGCCGAAGTAGGCATGCACATCTCGTAGCAGCGCACGTGGGTGGCGGTGAAGAAAGCGGCAGACTTCTTCGTAGAGTGTGCCGTCGAGAAGTCGCTCTCGCGGAAGCTCGACCCCGGCTGCGAGCGCTTGCACAAGATGGCTAACCACTGTTGCAAGAGCCAACTGCCGGCGCTCTGCAATTTGCCCAAGCAGCAGACCGCTCCGCGCAAGCTCGACCGTCGTCCGCACTGAAGGATCGAGCGCATACTCAGCCGATCGCGCGTGTGTCGCTGGGGTCGTTTGCGGTGGCGTCGTCCCCACGTGTTGCCATCCAACCGCAGAGAGCCGTAGAACTCGCAGTGGTTTTTCTTCGAGCAAGGCTCCCTCCCAGAGGAGTTGCTGCACCTGTTCCGCAAGGAACTGCCCATTAGCTGCAGTCAGGGCACCAAACTGCTCGCAGCGATCAGCATGCACTGCTGCGACAAGCTCGCTGGACCGCCCAAGTGCAACATCGCAGAGTGCTCGTGCGGTAAGCAGTCCATCGAATTGAGCAACAATCGCAATAAGCACAGAGCGAACATACCGTTCGAACGCTGAAACTGGCGCTGTCGGGCTCGAGTGCGGTCGGGTTGCATGCCGCTGGCACGTCGAGCATCGTCCGCATCGCTCCGAAGCATTCTGGCCGAAGTATTCCAGCAGGATGGCTCGCTTACACCGTGCTGCGTGGACGTATTCGATCACAGCATGTGCTTTTTCGATTGCCCGTTGGCGTCGGTGTTCGAGTGCCGACCAATCAATCGGCAAATGCCCACTTGGCATCCTAGGACCGCACAGGCGAATTCCTTCCCCTCCCCCGAGCGGAGTTACTTCGACCATCCGCGCTAGCTCTGCTGCACGGAGTGCTTGCTGCAATTGATCGGGCTCCAGTGCATGGCGCTCTGCAAGATCATCGAGCAGGAGCTCCTGGTACTGCTCGTATGCAGCAGGGGGAAGTGAACGCAGGAGTGCTTCGAGCGCATCAGCAAGCAACGGCGATGCATTCCGAGTGTATTCAAGCCATCGCTGTCGGCTTGTTACAATACGAACCGCAAGCCGCTGACGACACTGCACCCGCGCGATGAGCTTTTCACGTTCGAGGAGTGCAAGAGCGCTTTCCACAGCACGCTCGTTCATCCGAAGGTGGCGCGCGATCGTAGCAGGCTCCCATGAGAGCAACGCATCACTGGATGCTCCTACACCAACCTTGAGGGCATCGGCAATTGCCGCATAGACGCTCTCGACATTCCTCTGCGATGGATACTGAGCCTCAAGTAGTCGCCGTTGCAATCGCTCATCACCAGAAGTATAGCAGAGAACACAGTGAGCTCTCTGGCCATCGCGTCCGGCGCGACCTGCCTCTTGGTAGTAGCCCTCGAGCGTCATGGGTATGTCGCAGTGCGCAACGAGCCGTACATCGGGACGGTCAATCCCCATACCGAACGCAACCGTTGCAACGACGACCGGAGCGGGAGCTTCCACAAACCACCGCTGTACCTCACTCCGCTGGTGATCGCTCATGCCTGCATGGTATGCTTGCGCCTCAATCTTCATGGCCCGGAGCTGCGCGGCGATTTCCTGCGTTGCTTTCCGCGTGCCAGCGTAAACGATTGCGGCTCCGCGGTGAGCGCGGTCGAGCCAGTCAGCAATCCGTGCGACCTTTTGCGCATAGTTGCGCCCGTCGGGGCATTGTTCAACGAAGAATTCCAAATTCGGGCGATCAAAATCGCCAATGTACACGAACGGATCGCAGAGGCGGAGTTGCTCGATGATGTCGCGTCGAGTCTGCGGGGTTGCAGTTGCAGTCAGTGCAAGGAGTGGCTTACGCCCAAGTGCGCTCGCAAGCTCACCAATCCGACGGTACGATGGGCGGAAATCATGCCCCCACTGGCTGATGCAGTGCGCCTCGTCAACGACGATGCGATCGAGAGGAATGCGCCGAAGCTCTTCGATAAATGCGTTGCTTTCGAGCCGCTCAGGTGCGATGTAGAGCAAGCGAATGCTGGCAGACTGTGCTTGCCGCAACCGATAGGCAATCTCTTCGCTCGATAGTGAGGCGACTAGTGCAGTCGCGCCAATGTTGCGTCGCTGCAACGCAAGCACTTGATCGTGCATGAGTGCGACAAGCGGCGAGATGACCAGTGTTACACCTTGGCTCAGCAGTGCCGGAAGCTGGTAGCAGAGCGATTTCCCTCCTCCTGTCGGGAGAATTCCGAGTGTATCGCGCCCCTCGAGCACAGCAGCGATGATCTCCCGCTGACCTGGGCGAAAGTGCGAAAAGCCAAATACTTCAGCGCACAGGCGCTTCGCTTCTGCCAGTCGGTCCATCATCTACCAACGTGAAGTAGTTCGTCGGTGCATCGGTATGGAGCACTAGCAGCTCGGCACGGACGAGCCGAATGAGTAGCTGCAGTGCACGACGTCGTGAGATATTGACAAGCCGTGCGAACTCGGCGACGGTGATTTTTCCGTGCTGCTCCAGATAGGCGAAGAGTCTCCGCTCGCGATCGCCGATGTAGAGCTGCAATGGGCGGGAATCTGGACGCTGCTCACGCATGAGCCGTACCATTTCCCGGCTGGCCTGCACTGACTCTGCACGAGTGCGAACGTACACCGTGCCACGAGGACTATCGGGATGCTCGACGACACGGTGCGGTCGTGTGCTACTTGCGCGAACATGAACAACGACGACATCCTTCCACTCGATCTCAACGACCTCGACTTCAACGTGCAGCGGCGGTGCAATGCAGAACTCTGCCGCCTGACGGACGAGCTCGATTTGCTCTTTTTCGCTTTCAACCCCCACGATGCTGCCATCGTCATCGACGCCGAAGATCAAGTAACCGCCGTGCGTATTTGCAAAGGCGCAAAGCTCTTTTGCAATCTTCTCGAGCGAGGTGAAGCGGCGTTTGAACTCAACCGAGACGCCTTCACCCTGCTCGATAAGCTCACGGAGCTGGTGACGCTTCATCGTGGTTACTGAACGATGTGATGCTGCAGGTGCGGTGGAATGAACCAATTTGGCAAGACATACGGCGGACGGACTGAGTAGAACCGAACGTTCGCAATGCGGCGGTTGTACGCTGTCAGGATCTGCGGTGTCCACAGGAACGTGTACGGCGCTTCATCGTGGACGATGCGCTGGAACTCTCGCATAAGCTTCATCCGCTCTGCTTCGTTGAATTCAACGCGGTTGCGTTCGATGAGTTCATCTGCACGTCGGTTGCGGAAGCCCACGTAATTCGAGCCCTGATTGTCCGCCTGCGAGGAATGCCAGAGCTGATAGGGATCGCTGGGGATGTTGTCGTTGACCCACGCACCGATGTATGCATCGAATTGCTGGGAGCTGAGCTGCCGAAGGAATACCGACCACTCCACTTTCTGCACATTGCACACAATGCCGTACTTGCGGAGCTCGGTCGCATAGAGGATCGCGATGTTCTCACGTGTTTCATTCCCCGCGTTGAAGCTCAGTGCGAATTCAAAGTTGACCTGGCGGCCGTCAATGATGTTATCCAAAATGCCATCGCCATTGCGGTCGCGCCATCCTGCCTCAGACAACAGCGCCATTGCACGCGTTGGGTTGAAGTCATAGGGTGGAAGCGTCGAGTCATACTCTGGGCGATTGCGGTAGATTGGACCATCAATGGGCACAGCGTAGCCGCGCACAACCGTTTGGATCCATGCTTGGCGGTTGGCCAAGTACGAAAGTGCCTGCCGCACCCGGCGATCGCGAAAGATCGGCCGCCGCATGTTCCATCCGATGTAGGTATAGATCGATTGCTCATACTTGCCTTTCCGCAGGTAGAAAAGCCGCGCCGTATCGAGCTGCTCATCGTAGAGTGCGGGCGGGATGGCGTCGATAAAGTCCACCTCTTCGGTTTTCAATGCAGAAAGTGCTGCGGTGCGATCGTTGATGACGACACCAACGATGGCAGTCGGATATGCTCTGCGCCACCACAGTGGCGATGGCCACGGTTTGGGATTTCGCACT
>RFIK01000220.1 GCA_003695605.1 Chlorobiota bacterium | reverse complement strand
GGTGCAGATGGCGTCATTATCGTCGAGCCCTGGGAAACGCTTGGGAGCAGCACCAACCGAATTTGGCTCCGGCATGCGGATAATCTCAGCACAGCATATGCGGTGACTGCAGTTGCATTTTCACCGCGTGGCAAGTACCTTGCCTCAGCAGGTCTCGATGGCACTGTTCGCCTGTGGGACTACGCCAATTGGTATGCAGAACGCGTCTTCGGTGAGCTTGGTTCAACTCCGCAGGCGCTTGCATTCAGTGGAGATGGAAGCCGCTTGTTCGGTGGCAGTGCTACCGGCGTGCTTTGCCAGTGGAGTATTGGCGGTGGAGAGCTAGTGCATCCGCCACTCCAGATAGGCGATGCCATCGTTGTACTCGGCGCACATCCATTCAACGATACCCTCTTTGTCGCGACGGCAAGCGGGAAGCTCAGCTACTGGACGTTCGAGCGAACACCAGTTGCTTCCGAGAGTGTCATGGTGGTCGTACGCTATCCATTCGGTTTACGGATAGGCTCCTGCCGCGGTGCGGTCGGCGATACTGTTTCTCTGCCCATCCTGCTCGATCGGCAGTACGTTGTGCCTCTGTTTGAGCAGGGTCAGTTTCTGGCGCGGTGTCGGATTGTGCTGCCACCATCGGCAGCACTGGTTGGAGATCGGGCGTTCTATGCAGATCACCCTCGTCGCGGAATGTACGACACGCTGCAGGTACCGCTCCAGTTCGGTGGTAGAGATACGGTCGGAATGGTGCTGCTCCAACTGTTGGTATCTACCCGCGCGCAGGAAGAAATACGCTTACTTGCGCCGGAGGGAATTACGTGGGAGCGCTCGGTCGAGGCGTTTGTGCTCGAACGAGTAGAAAACGGGGAAATCGTTGTGGATACGCTCTGCCGCACGCAGCAGCAGCGTGTTCCGACCTTCACCGAGCACGTCGAACCCTTCATAGCACCCAATCCAGCTAATCAGACAGCAACGCTGGTGTTTTCGGCAATTGAAGCAGGCGGTTACCAAATCGAACTCGAAAGCCTCGCGCGAGCTGACGCATCGGTGCTCTTTCGTGGGGATCTCGAGCGCGGAGTACATCGTATCGAGTTGAACCTCTCGCAATACTCGTCGGGAGCCTATCGCGTTGTGATTTATGGTCCAACAGTGACGACTGCAGTAAGTTTGCTCGTGATTCGTTAGTACACGTGCCGCCGAGTGCGATCATCGAACTGCAACGCATGTCAGGAACGACGGATCGAGCGATCACTATCCATCCGCAGGTGCAGTTCCTCCGGGCTTCGATTGCAGCGGTTGTGGAAGAACTTCGCGAGCTTCTCTACCGCTGGTTCATTCTAACGTGCCAGGAGCGTCCGTTACTGCTGGAGCGGTACGCGGCATTGTTTGGTGAGCTCGAACACACCTTGCAAACGGAAACGCTCCGTGCGTGGAAAGCACAACGAGTCTGCGAGCTTGTCAGCCTTTACGTTCGGCGAGGTGAACCGATTACTCCCCAGCTCTTGGAACGAATCTGCCAGTTCGTCGAGCGGGAGTCGCGCCGGTTTAGCGATCCACCACCGCAGAGTAGCGTTCCGACAGCCTGTGTCGCTGATGGCGCGGAGAATCCCTCAACGCGAACGAAACAGTGCGTGCAGCTCTACCGAGAACTCGTCAAAAAGCTCCATCCCGATCGTGAGGGTGATCCGCAGCTGTTTGCACTCTACTGGAATGTTGTCCAAGATGCCTACGGGCGCGGCGATGTGGAACGGCTCCGTGCGATTTATGGCATTGTATGCATCGAAGCACACTATCGCGCTGGAGCGTGCGATACGCTCCAAACGCTTGAGCGAATCCACCGGCGTCTCCTCTACCGCCTCGATTATGAACAGCGGCGGTTAGCGCGGATGCAACATCAAGAGCCGTTCTCGTTTGCGGCGCTGCTCGAAGATCCTCACTGGATTGCCGCTCGACGGGCGCAGCTTCTGGAGGCTATCGAGCGCCGGCGACGGGCCGCTGAGCTTGCTGCTGCAGAGCTGATGCGTTGGGGAGCGCACGACTGGGAAGAACAGCTCCAATCCGCCAAAGCAGATGCGGTTCGAGACGATGTTTTTCAGGAGGAATTTTTCAAGCACGCATACTTTTCCATGCAGGCGTAAGGGGGTAATCGCAGGGGGCATCGTATTTTTGCCAGCTCAAAATCGAAGCTGAACCACATTCGAAGTGATTGCTGTGAAACCTACGGACATAATCACTCGCTCAGTACGTGCCGACCAAGTTGAGCATCGCTGGTGGGTAGTAGATGCGACCGGGCAGACGCTCGGGCGGTTGGCATCACGCATTGCTGCACTCATCCGTGGTAAGCACAAGCCACAGTTTACCCCGCACGTTGACTGCGGTGATTACGTCATTGTCGTCAACGCGGAGAAGGTCGTCCTCAAAGGAAAGCGCGCCGAGCAAAAGGAGTATTTCCGCTACACCGGGTACCCAGGTGGAGCCCGATTTGAAAAAGTTGCCGACCTTCTGTTGCATAATCCAGCAAAAGTCATCGAGCATGCTGTCTATGGCATGCTTCCAAAAAATCGGCTCGGACGACGCATGCGGCTCAAGCTCAAAGTCTATGCAGGGCCGAACCATCCACACCATGCCCAACAGCCCCAACCCTATGAACTCCCGAAACAGTAATGTTCACTAGTCGAAGTGTAACGCCGCAATGAAAGACTTTTACGGCACTGGGCGACGCAAGGAAGCAACCGCACGTGTTCGCTTGCGTCCTGGAAACGGTCGGATTCTTGTCAATGGCCAATCATTCGATGAGTACTTCCCCGTCGTGACAACGCGTATTACAGCGCTCAAGCCGCTGCACGTGACAGGAACGGAAGGGAAGTTCGACATTTACGTCCTTGCCGATGGCGGGGGCAAAAGTGGTCAAGCGGGAGCAGTCAGTCATGGCATTGCCCGCGCCCTGTTGGAGTACGATGCGTCGTTTCGGGCAACGCTACGGCAGTACGGCTTGCTTACGCGCGACCCTCGGATGGTCGAACGGAAAAAGTACGGACAGAAGAAGGCACGGAAGCGCTTCCAATTTTCCAAGCGCTAACACTGGCGGCTGCATCGGGCAGCTGCATATCGCTACCATGCTCTGGATGTGGTGTGTTTCTGCCTCCGCAATGGAGCAGAAAAATGTGGCTCGTGATGCCTACCAGAGCAGATGTTCAACACCAACTTTGCACTGCTATGGTTACAATCGAACAACTCCTCGAAGCCGGCGCACATTTTGGTCATCTCCGGCGCCGCTGGAACCCGAAGATGCGCCCGTTTATTTACGGCGAACGAGATGGCATCCACATCATTGACCTCCGCAAGACGGTCATTCTGCTCGATCTTGCTCGGCAAGGGGCGCTCGACATCGCCGCGGAGGGGAAAACCATCCTCTTTGTCGGCACTAAGCCGCAGGCAAAAGAAGCAATCAAAACAGCTGCACAACGCTGTGACATGCCCTACGTCGTCGAGCGTTGGCTGGGCGGGATGCTCACCAATTTCTCGACCATCCGGCGCAGCATCAAGCGGCTTGCAACGATTGACAAGATGGAAAGCGACGGCACCTTCGAAAAACTCACCAAAAAAGAGCGCTTGTTGCTCTCGCGGGAACGGGACCGCCTTCGGCTTGTCTTCGGTGGAATCGAGGACATGACCCGCTTGCCCGGAGCGCTGTTTGTTGTGGACATCAAGAAGGAGGACATCGCAGTCAAGGAGGCGCAAATTCTGGGTATACCGGTGATCGCAATCGTGGATACCAACAGCGATCCCAGTCACGTTGACTACCCGATCCCTGCCAACGACGACTCGATAAAAACCATCGAACTTGTGGCCTCGGTCATCGCCGATGCAGTGCTCGAAGGCAAGCAGATTGCCCGTACTCGGGCAGCAGACCTTGCTGCTGCTGGCGAACGCGAAACTAAACAGGAGGCCGCACCAGCCGAACCAGCAGCCCGTCGGCGCTTGCGTCAGCGCCAGCGTGGCGGTCGGCGCCCTGCGGCAGAAGCCAAGCAACCAAGTGCACCACCAACGGAATCTTCCGGCGACGAATAAGCTCGAATTAGTCGAACCACTTCTACGCACCCTGAAATGATTACACTCGACCTGGTCAAGCAACTCCGCGAGAAAACCGGCGCGGGGATGGGCGATTGCAAAAAAGCGCTCGAAGAATCCGGCGGCGACATGCAGGCTGCCATCGAGTATCTGCGCAAGAAAGGTGCTGCTTCGGCAGCTAAGCGTGCCGATCGTGTCGCCAAGGAAGGTATCGTCTATGCAACTGTTACCCCAGACGGTACACGTGCCGCAATCGTCGAGGTCAACTGCGAGACGGATTTTGTTGCACGAAACGAAGAATTCGGCGCCTTTGCACGTGCCGTTGCCGACGCAATCATCGCAACGGGCGCTACCGAAGGCGATGCGCTCTGGAACTACTCGCTTGGCGACAAGACGCTCGGGAACATGCGCGATGAAGTGCTGGCAAAATTCAACGAACGCATCGAGCTTCGCCGCGCAGAGTATCTCGAAACCAGTGGTACGCTGGCTGCTTACAATCACGCTGGCAATCGGCTGGCGGTCGTGCTTGAGATCAATGCACCGCTCTCGCCGGATCACCAAACGCTCCGTGACATCGCGATGCAAGTTGCAGCGATGAACCCGCTCTATGTTCGGCGAGAGGACGTTCCCCAAGAGACAATCGCCAAGGAACTCGAAATCAGCCGCGAGCAAGCACTCCGCGAAGGCAAAAAGCCAGAAATTGCCGAACGCATCGCGACAAATCGCCTGGAGAAGTTCTTCCAAGAGCAGTGCCTCCGTGAGCAGACCTTCGTCAAGGATGCCGGCAAGACCGTTGCCGATGTGCTCGCAGCACTCGGTGGCGACGTCACGGTCGTTCGGTTCCGTCGCTACGCGCTCGGCGAATCTGCCTAACCACACGCAACGGACCGATGGCAACCCCTCTGTACCGTCGCATCCTGCTCAAATTGAGTGGGGAATCCCTCATGGGGAGCCAGAGCTACGGCATTGACCCCGCGATGCTGCGCCAATTCGCACACGATATTGCTGATGTCCACTCCCTCGGAGTGCAGATCGGCATCGTCATCGGTGGAGGCAATATCTTCCGCGGTTCGCAAGCTGCAGCGGCGGGTATTGACAAAGTTTCTGCCGACTACATGGGCATGCTCGCAACGGTGATCAATGCGCTCGGCTTGCAGAATGCACTCGAAGCGCTCGGACTGCAAACACGTCTCCAGACCGCAATCCACATGGCGCAGATCGCCGAGCCATTCATCCGCCGGAGGGCAATTCGGCACTTGGAGAAAGGGCGCGTTGTGATCTTCGGCGCTGGCACAGGCAGTCCGTACTTCACCACCGACACTGCGGCTGCCTTACGAGCAATCGAAATCGAAGCAGAGTGCATCATCAAAGGCACCCGCGTTGATGGCATCTACGACGCCGATCCTGAACGCGTCCCCACCGCACGACGCTTCGACCGGCTCACCTATCGCGAGGTCCTCGAACGCGACTTGAAGGTGATGGATCTGACAGCAATTACGCTCTGCCAAGAGAACAACTTGCCCATCTTGGTCTTCGATGCCCAGACGCCTGGCAATCTTCGCCGACTTCTGCTCGGTGAGCCGATTGCAACCGTTGTTACCAACGGTGCACCCACAGAACAATCGCAGTAGTTTTGCAGCACCAAGAGTGCAGTGCCCCTCTGCACTCGGTACGTAGGCACGGTATGCTGTTTGCGCAGAGTGACGTTCCACATTCTGGTTGGGAAAAGCATATGCCGATTACCCAAATTCTCAGTGATGCACAGCATCGGATGAGCAAAGCAGTCGAGCATCTCCAGCACCAACTCGCGCGTGTCCGGACGGGCCGCGCCTCTGTGGCAATGCTCGATGGTATTCGCGTCAACTACTACGGCACACCGACCCCGCTCCAACAGGTCGGGAGTATTTCTGTCCCGGAACCCCGCTTGATTGTCATCCAGCCGTGGGAACGCTCGATGCTTGCGGAAATCGAGAAAGCAATCAAAGCCAGCGATCTTGGGCTCAATCCAACCAACGATGGTGCCGTTATCCGAATTCCAATCCCACCACTGACCGAAGAGCGGCGTAAGGAAATCGTCAAGAGCTGCTGGAAAATGGCAGAAGAAGCCAAAGTTGCCGTCCGGCAAGTCCGTCGCGATGCGCTCGAGCAGCTCAAGAAAGCTGAAAAAGAGGAAGGCTTCTCGGAAGATGACCGCCGGCGCGCGGAAGAAGACGTCCAGCGCCTGACCGATCGCTTCATCAAGGAAGTTGACCAAATCGCCACGCGGAAGGAACACGAAATCATGAACGAATAGCGCTGCACCACTTACTACGCAGCGCACGACTATGTGCGGTCGCTTTGCACTTGTTGCTACAAGCAACGACATCGAGCAGGAATTTGGCGTATCGGGCGTAGGTCCGATTGCGCGCTACAACATTGCTCCTTCGCAGGAAATCCTGACTATCGTCGCAGATGGGCTTGCCCGTGCTGCGATGGCGACTATCTGGGGATTCCGCCGTTCGGATGGCGGGCTCCTTATCAACATTCGCAGCGAAACTGCTGCCGAACGACCACACATCCGTCGGCTCCTGGAGCATGGACGATGCATCATTCCTGCAAGCGGCTTCTACGAGTGGGTTGGACCGAAGCAGCCGTACTTTCTCCGCCCACATTCTGGTTTGATGGGAATTGCAGGCCTTCTTGTGCGCGAGCGCGATCTTGCAGCCGGCAAGCTTGTGCTCCGCTCGGCAATTCTGACGCGCGCAGCAGATCCCACACTTGCCCATCTCCATGGTCGAATGCCAGTGATCGTTCCGCGAGCGCTCTACGGCGACTGGCTGTCGCCTTCGTTCGAGGGCGACGATGTACTGCGACACATCTGTGCAGGCGAGCCAATTCCCCTGCAGTGGTACCGGGTTTCCGCTCGCGTTGGCAACGTTGCCAACGACGACCCGAGTCTGTTAGAGCCAAGTACAGACCCCACACACTGAGCCGAGCAATGGGATTTCGGATTTTCATTGTTGCGGGAGAGCCGAGTGGTGATCGCCACGCTGCACGGTTGATGGAAGCAATCAAACGTCGCGAGCCAACCGCGGAATTTTTCGGCATTGGCGGACCTGCAATGCAAGCAGTCGGACTCGAGAGCATCGTTCCCTTCGCTGGGATGAACGTCAACGGATTCTGGGAAGTGCTGCGCCAGTACCGCACACTTCGGCTTGCATTCGATCGGACGCTCCGCCATAGCCAGGCGCGTGACTATGACCTCTTTGTTCCGGTGGATTACCCTGGCTTCAATTTGCGACTAGCTGAGCACGTGCGACGCCGCGGTGTGCCGGTGTTCTGGTACATTGCTCCGCAGCTGTGGGCGTGGGGCAGATGGCGTGCCCGGCGCCTTGCGGAGGTCGTAGATCGTTTGTTCGTCGTGCTACCGTTTGAAGTTGAGTTTTTCCAGCGGCTCGGCATCGAAGCAGAGTTCCACGGACATCCGTTCCTCGACGATCCTGGCTATACAACGCCTCCTTCAATCGAAGCAAAGCACCCACACGATGTTGCACTTCTGCCGGGGAGCCGCGCGCACGAGCAGCGATTGAACCTTCCGTTGATGCTCCGTCTTGCCGATGCACTTCGGCAGCGCGATTCGGCGCTCGAATTTACCGTTGCTATCGCTCCGCCATCCGGAAAACGTACTCCCGGTATTGGCTTCGACGCCGACGCGCAGCGTGTCCTGCTTCGGTCAAGCTATGGAGTTGTCAAAACGGGTACCTCGACACTTGAAGCGATGCTTGCAGGTGTCGTCCAGGTGGCAATGTATCGGGCATCGCTCGGCACGTACGCACTTGGACGAGTTCTGGTTTCGATACCGTCGGTTGCGCTACCGAACATTATCCTGGGGCAGTGCGTTGTTCCGGAAGTCATCCAAACAAGCAGTGCAATCGGGCGATTGCTGCGCACTGTTGAACGCGTTCTGGCTGATCCAGACGAAGCAGCCCGTCAGCGGGAAGCATCGCTCCAGTTGCGTCGTGCACTCGGAGAAGGGGGTGCAAGCCAGCGCATTGCCGATCGTATGCTTGCATTGCTCGGCCGGCGATGATCGAGCGCGTTGGATACAGTCTGCTTTCCTTGCTCCGGCGAACCTGGCGCATGCACGTGCGCGGAAAGGTTCCTTCCAGTGGTGTTGTCGCCTTCTGGCATGGGGAGATGTTGTCTGTGTGGGCATTTTTTGCTGGGCGAAATGGAGTGGCATTAGT
Organism: Chlorobiota bacterium; assembly: GCA_003695605.1. Taxonomy (GTDB): domain Bacteria; phylum Bacteroidota; class Ignavibacteria; order Kapaibacteriales; family NICIL-2; genus NICIL-2. The sequence goes on along the minus strand of RFIK01000220.1, from coordinate 234 downwards.
CAGCCGCAGCCGGGATGGCGGGCGCCTGGCGCGATTGCTCGAACGTTGGGGCTATCACTGTGTCCGGGGTTCGTCCTCTCGTGGTGGGAGAGAATCGCTCGAGGCGCTCATTACCTTTGCTCGGCAGGGCAGGCTTGTGCTGATAACGCCCGATGGTCCCCGTGGCCCCCGCGGTGTGGTAAAGCGAGGCGCAGTACTCTGTGCGCAGCAAGCGCATGTGCCGCTGTACTGGTG
>RFIK01000219.1 GCA_003695605.1 Chlorobiota bacterium | reverse complement strand
TGTGGCTCCTGATTGCGCTGGCGATCAAGCTTGATTCTCCAGGCCCGGTGCTCTTTACACAGTATCGCGTTGGGAAGGGTAATCGCCCCTTCAAACTCTACAAGTTTCGCTCGATGACACACGGACGCTGGGACGGCACATGGACACAGCTCAACGACCCGCGGGTTACGCGAGTGGGGTACTTTCTTCGGCGTACATACATTGACGAAATCCCGCAACTGTGGAATGTGCTTCGCGGTGATATGAGTTTGGTCGGGCCACGCCCGGAGCAGGCAGTCCTAATCGAGCAATTTGTTCGTGCAGTGCCGTATTACAACCGGCGGCATATTGTCCGGCCAGGTATTACGGGGTGGAACCAGGTTCGATGCGGTCGGCAAGAGCTTCCGGACATGATCCAAGAGATTCGCTCGCGGCTGCGGGATGATTTTTACTACATCGAGAATATGTCGCTGCGACTGGATTTCGAGATCATTGTGCGGACAATCGTTGTGATGCTCCGCGGCCATGGGATTGCATAGGAGCCGATGATGGAGCGTGCGATAGTTGTTATCCCGACGTACAATGAGCGCGAGAACATCGGGCGTTTGATCGAAGCGCTTGGTCGTGTGTTGCCGCAGTTGGACGTCTTAGTCGTTGATGACCATTCGCCGGATGGAACCGCAGAACTTGTCCGTTCGATGGCGCGCGACGATACACGCATTCACCTATTAGAGCGGGAAGCGAAGCTGGGGCTCGGGACTGCCTATTGCACGGGATTTCGCTGGGCACTCGACCGTGGGTATCACATCATTTGCCAGATGGACGCCGACTTCTCGCATAACCCTGAGGATCTCCCACGCTTGATCGCAGCGCTCGACCATGCTGATCTGGTCATCGGCTCGCGCTACATCAGCGGGGTGAACGTCGTCAATTGGCCGATGCGGCGTCTGTTGCTCAGCTATGCAGCAAACGTCTATACGCGCCTTGTAACGGGGATGCCAATTCGCGATGCGACTGGGGGGTTCAAGGCATTTCGAGCAGAACTGCTGCACCGAATTGACCTGGGCGCAATTCATTCGAACGGCTACGCGTTCCAGATCGAAATGAATTTCCGCGCCTGGAAGCTTGGAGCGCGGATCGAAGAACTCAGCATCGTCTTCGTTGACCGCACCAACGGCGTTTCGAAGATGAGTCGCTCGATTATCTACGAGGCGGCATGGATCGTCTGGAAACTCAAAGTGCTCGCACTGCTGGGGAAACTCTAAGCGATGGAGACTGTTGATGTCACGATTGTCATCGTCAGCTACAACGTCCGCCAGTACCTGCGGCAGTGCTTAGAATCCATCGAGCGATGTCGCCATCAGCACGCGCTGGAGGTGATCGTCGTTGATAATGCCTCGCACGATGGTACGGTGCCGTTGCTTGCGCCGCTCTTCCCATGGGTCGAATTCATTCCACTTTCGGAAAACATTGGCTTTGGCCGTGCCAACAATATCGGGATCGAACGCGCACGTGGGCGCTACACGCTCATCCTGAACCCAGACACGATACTTTCGGAAGACACCATTGCCGCAATGATTGCCTACATGGACGAGCACCCAGAGGTCGGCATCTGCGGGTGCAAGGTGCTCAATCCCGACGGGACGTTCCAAGCACAGTGCCGGCGCAGTTTCCCGACTCCGTGGGTTGCCTTCACGAAGCTCTTCGGCTTGCAGGCGCTCTTTCCGCGCTCACGTCTGTTTGCGCAGTACAACCAATCCTTCCGCAGTCCCGACGAGACGTACTACGTGGATGCGGTCATTGGGGCGTTTATGTTCTGCCGTACCGAGCAGCTTCGCGCAATTGGTGGGTTCGATCCAGACTACTTCATGTACGGCGAGGATTTGGACCTCTGCTACCGGATGCTGAAGGCAGGCTCTAAGACTGCGTACGTGCCGACGACGACCATCATCCACTTCAAAGGCGAAAGCGCGCGCCGGAGCCGCATCAATGATGTGCGCGTCTTCTACGATGCCATGGTGAAGTTCACGCGCAAGCACTACGGATCGAAACGCTGGCTCCTTCGGCTGTTGCAGCTTGGGATTCGTCTCCGCGAGATGGTTGCGCACGTGGCGCAGTATCGGCAGGGGCTGCTCCTGCTCGCTGCCGATGTTGTGATCGCCAATGTGATGCTGCTTTTGGCAACTGCGATTCGCTTCGGCTCGCCTCTGGGATTCCCCGACTACGCGTATCCAACGGTGTTCATCGTGCTCAGTGCGGTTGTCGTCGCAAGTATGGTCGCTGTTGGTGAGTACTTCGAGTTCACCTACCGCGTCCGGAATGCTGTGATGGGGTACTTGGCGACGTTCTTTGTGCTGTCATCGCTGACGTACTACTGGAAGGAGTATGCCTTCAGCCGTGGCATTGTGCTCATGACCGTTGGGCTGTCGATGCTCGGGTCGAGTCTTGTGCGATTTGCGATGCGCTATCGTCAGCGCGGATACACAGCGCGGACGCAGCGACGAGCGCTCATCGTTGGGACAACGGCAGCGTCGGAACGCGTCATCGAAGCGCTCATTGGGGAAGGCTCGCCAGTTGCAATTGCGGGAGTTGTCGCAGTCGAACCAACGGAAGCGGAGACCTTCGCAGGCTTTCCAATCGTTGGCTACTGGGATTACATCGAACGCACGATCGAAAGCACGCGTGCATCGGAAGTGGTGATTACCGATCGCACCATTCCTCGAAGCGAGGTTATCGCAACGCTCTCGCGGCTTGCACCGCGGCGAGTTCGCTTTTTCTTTGCTTACGATGACGTCGAACTCCACGCGCAGCGGATTTTATCGGATGTATCGGCACGGCGATCGGAACTTCCGCCACTGTTGCGGTTGCGGTACCGTGTGCTCAAACGTGCTGCAGACCTGCTCATCGCAACGGGTGTGCTCATGGTCGGATGGCTCGTGGTATTTTTGAACCGCCAGCCATTGCGTCCGTGGCTCAAGCGGTGGTGGAGCGTTCTCCGTGGAAAGCGGTCAGTTGTGGGTTTGCACCCGAGCGCGGCGTCGCATTACGTTGGCATCCGGGATGGACTGCTCAGTTTACCTCTGCTTGTGCCGCCGTCGGTACGGACAGAAGCGCTCATAGCCCGGCTCAACGAGTATTACGTCACCGAGTACACGCCAGCGCTCGACCTGGAGATCATCATCCGAAGTTTGCAAAATCGATCGATACGGCGATGAGTTACGTTCTCGAATTCGAAAAGCCAATCCTCGAGCTTGAAAAGAAAGTTGCCGAGATGAAAGCGCTCGCGGGTACGCTGGAGCTCGACGAGCAGATTGCCGACTTGGAACGCCGCATCGAGGAACTGCGTGCGGAGATTTACTCGAAACTCACCCGTTGGCAACGCGTCCAGATCGCACGACATCCGGAGCGACCGTACACGCTGGACTACTTGGCGCATTCGTTCGATGAGTTCATCGAGCTCCACGGGGATCGCTGCTTCCGTGATGATCCAGCAATCGTCGGCGGGCTTGCCCGCATAGGGGACTTCACCGTCGTTGCCGTCGGTCATCAGAAAGGGCGCGACACAAAATCGAACCTTTACCGCAACTTCGGAATGCCGAATCCCGAAGGATACCGCAAAGCCGCGCGATTGTTTCGACTGGCAGAAAAGTTTCGGCGTCCGGTCGTGACGTTCCTCGACACACCTGGTGCATTCCCAGGTATCGAAGCCGAAGAGCGCGGTCAAGCGGAAGCAATCGCGCGGAACCTGTTCATCATGGCGCAACTGAAGGTG
>RFIK01000218.1 GCA_003695605.1 Chlorobiota bacterium | reverse complement strand
GTGCGCAGAGCGCATCGTGGTCAAGTGCGACTTCCGATTGTTCGCCGCTCCGCATGTCCTTAACAATGCAGCGACCGTGTGAGACTGTCTGCTCATCAATGATGATGCAGAGACTGTAGCGCTGACGGTGTGCAATGCGAAGCTGCGCCTTCAATGACCGGAACTGCAAGTCTGTCACGCATGCAATGCCGCACGTATGACGAACCCACTGCGCAATGCGTTGCACCCACAATCGCGCAGAAGACGGCGCAGCAATGAACACGACAAGATTCCATGGCTGTTCACTGGAGGTGGGAACGTCCATTGCAAGGAGCAGCCGCTCGATGCCAATCCCGAATCCTACGCCCGGCATCGGATCGCCGCCAACCTGGGCAACGAGATTATCGTAGCGGCCACCACCGCCAACAGCATCTTGCGCACCGAGCCGAGCAGAACGAAATTCGAAGACGGTGTGTGTGTAGTAATCGAGACCGCGCACAAGGTACGGATCTTCGGTGAATGGAATGTTAGCATCGGCGAGTAACATACGGACGGTGTTGTAGTGCGCACGGCTTGCAGGACTGAGCACGTTGTCAATTTTCGGAGCGTTCGCGAGCAGTTGCCGGTCGCCGGTGTCTTTTGAATCGAGGATTCGGAGTGGATTGGATTGGAGACGCTCGCGGGAGACTGGGCTGAGCTGGTCACGGTAGTGCTCGAGATACTCAACAAACAGCCGACGGTAGTGCTGCTGCTCTTCGGTTGTGCCGAGCGTGTTGAGGACAAGTTGGAGCGACGTTCGATCTGCGAGCGTGGTTAGGATATCCCACGCAAGGTTGATGATCTCAACATCAGCATCAGGTGCAGTTGCGCCCAAGCATTCTGCACCAACTTGGTGGAATTGACGTTGGCGCCCTTTCTGCGGGCGTTCGTACCGAAAGCATGGCCCATAGTACCACAGCCGCAGAAGTGGCGACTGCACAGCCAGCCCATGCTGTTGGACAGCGCGTGCGACCGGAGCAGTTAGTTCGGGACGGAGCGCCAGAAGTTCACCGCCCCGATCGGGAAAAACGTACATCTCCTTCCCCACTGCATCGGTAGCTTCTCCGACGCCGCGATAGAAAAGCTCTGCTGGCTCGATGATCGGTGTGCGAATCTCCGAGTAGCCGTAGCGCTCCATCCACTGCCGAATGACGGACTCGATGTGGTGCCAGCGCGCGATTTCATTTGGCAAGATGTCTTTTGTGCCTCGAACCGTTTGGATGCGTTCGTTAGTCGGCATTGTTGGTGTCGGGCAATTGCTGGAAGTATTCGTAAACGGCGTTGGGCGTCAGTGCTTGGAGCAGTGTATCCCGGAACTGCTCGCGTGATTGCTCTGAGCTGACCAGGCGAGAAATTTTTCCGAGCAGTTGAAGATGCGTTCGCACATCACCGGAGCGGCCCAGGATCAAGATCGCGATGTCGACGGGCTTGCCATCGAGCGAGTCGTACTCGACAGGTTTGGCGCAGGTGACAAGCGCTGCAGTTGCGTGAGCGACTGCATCCGTTTTTGCATGCGGAATAGCTATGCCGTATCCTATACCCGTCGAGAGGCGTTCTTCCCGCTCGAAGACTGCCTGGCGTGCGCGTTCGGAGTCGAGCAGCTCACCTTCAGCATCAACGATTGCCAGCAGTCGGTCCAGGAGCTCCCGCTTGGTGGAGACCGGAATGCGGAGCCGAATCTTTGTGGGCGAGAGAACATCGGCGATCTTCATGGGACAAGCTTCCGATTGTGTTTAGGCAACGAGCAGGGCATTGGCTGCTTGAGAGCATCCGGACGCGCAGCCGGATCTTGCGCGGTTTCGAAGAGTGCAAAATTAGCGCCAATTCTCAAGCAATGATTAGCTCTACCCGGTGCTTCCCCACTGCGCGACTAATGCTGCTACTTCCTCGGCAAGACGTTCGGCGTCGCCCAGACTATCTGCTTCGGCGACAATGGTGAACTCAGCGTGCTCCCTCGACGGCACAAGCAGTACGCTCCTGCCATCGGGCAGGAATACCTTGACGCCGTCAATAAGCTGACGGTCGTATGCACTACTCCATTCGATCGCGTGCCGCATCACGGTGCCCTTTTTATCCCAGGGGCAGTGCACGCTCAGGCGCGATTGGTGCCGTTTGGGAAGCTGACCATCGAGTTCGGCAAGCGAGTACCCCGTGCGAGCGAGCATTTCGAGGACTTTCCCGATCGTGTATAGCCCATCGGTTGCGACGCTGTACTCGGGGAAGATGAACCCGCCCCGTGTCCCGCCAACAAAGCGGATCCGCTCATTGCGTGTTGCTTCCATCATGGCAGTGTGCGAATTTTTCGTGCGGAGGACTTCGGCACCATATTCCGCAGCGATGATGTCCACTTCGCTTGTTGCCTCGACTGGAACGGCAATGGCAAACGGCAGATGCTCGCGGTTACTTTCGAGGAACAGCTTGGTGATGATCGTCAGCAGCCGCATGGATGAGAACCAGTAGCCGCGCTCATCTACCAACGCAATTCGCTCGGCACCGGGGTCAATTTTGAAGCCGATTTCGTAGCCGAGCGAGCGCATGATGCCAGAGATCTCGCGTCGGTTTTCTTCATCGGCAGCGGTGGTAGAGGCTCGGAATGGGTCAATGTAGCTGTTGAGCGCCAGTGCAGTGGTGCCGAGTCTGCCCAGAATGCTCGGGAAGATGCTCACCGCCATACCGAAGCTGTAGTCAATCAAAATGCGGAAGCGGCGTTGCGCGATGCGTTCGACGTCGAGGGCACGCAAGTAATCAGCAACATAGGTTTCGTTCTGCCGCTCTGGGTAGCGAAGCTGACCGACGCGTTCATACGGTACCCGACGAATATCCTCGCCGAAAAAGTAACGCTCGATTTTCTTGGAAAGCTCTGGTGGGAGATCGCGTCCATCACTGCCGATGATGACGATATCGGTCATCGTCGGGTTGCGGAAGGAGCGCCGGACGTGGAAGCCCGCAGCGACGCTTCGACTTCGGGTGGCAAGGCGCGTTTGGGGAATTGGCGTCATTTGCAAGTCCTCGACCGAAACCCCTGCGGAGAGTACGCCTGCCACCAGCGCGCGCTTGATCATCCGCGACGTGGGGTCCGGATCGCGCGAGGCAACTACAGTAGCGCCAATCGGGAGTGCGGTGCCAATCGCTGTCCCAAGTCGCGCAGCGAATTCTGGATTCATCTCAACGTTCGATGTGCCGGTGATTCGCGCATCAGTGAAAAGCTCGCGCGACCATTTTTCTTCGTGGATCATCGAACGGACAACGATAGAGTACGGCTCGACGTGCTTGTGTGGCCACAGTTTGATGTTCGGACCGAGCACAGCCCCTTCCCCAATCGAACACCCTTCGGCGACAAAGACATTCTCTTCGACAGCCACGCGCTCACCAAGCTGAACATTCGAAGCCAGCACAGCGCCTTCGATGTGGGATGCAACTCCTAGACGGACCCCATCCCAGAGCACTGACCGAGCGATGACTGCCCCTGCACCAATCTGGCAGTTGTTTCCGATGACGCAGCTATCGAGCACGGCGTTCTTGTCAACGTGCACCCCATTTCCAATGATGACGGTCCCGCGGCATTCGACGCTGGAGTCAATCATCGAGCCATCGCCAATCCAGACATTCCCGTGACGGGAGCCTGGAATTTCAATGCGGACGTTCCCGGCGAGAACGTCGTAGTGCGCTTGTTGATAGTCCGAAAGATTCCCGATGTCGCGCCAGTATCCGTCGGCGATGTAACCGTAGAGTGCATCGCCGCGGTCGAGCATCATTGGGAAAAGGTCCTTGCTAAAATCGAACTCTCGAGATGGCGGGATCAAGTCTAAAACGCGCGGTTCGAGGATGTAAATCCCAGTGTTGATGGTATCGCTGAAGACCTCGCCCCAGCTTGGTTTTTCCAGAAACCGGCGGATGCGACCGTCGGTATCGGTGATAACAATGCCATACTGGAGGGGATTCGATGTCCGTGTGAGCACAATCGTTGCGTCGGCGTTCTTTTCGCAGTGGAAGGCTACTGCCGCTGAAAGATCGAAGTCGGTGAGCACATCGCCGCTGATGATGAGAAATCTCCCCGAACGGAGATGCGCTTCTGCATTCTTGATGCTGCCGGCAGTTCCGTAATCAGCGGATGCGCGGACATATTCCATCGTCACGTCCCAACGGCTGCCATCACCGAAGTAGCTTGTGATTACATCGGGGTGGAAATAGAGCACTGCAAGCATCCGGCGCATCCCGTGCCGCACCAGGAGACGGACGATGTGCTCCATCATCGGC
>RFIK01000217.1 GCA_003695605.1 Chlorobiota bacterium | reverse complement strand
TTGCTGGAGTTGGGCTAACGGTTAGCCGTGCCTGGGATACTGCCGCCGTTGGTTCAACGCTCGATACTGCACTGACCAGCGCATAGCTCACATCGTGCGGGATGTCGTAGATGCGGTTGACGTAATCCTGCGGTGCACTTGCTAAGAGCCGACCGACAGGTGATTGCTGATTCCAGTCGCTGGGCGCAAGGGAGCGGAGCACCAAGAGTGGAATTTGAGAAAGCGACGGTACAATGCGTGGAATATGCGTGCCTTTGTTGAAATAACGGTCTTCGGTGAGATTCTTCGGCTGGCTCCATCCTGCATCACTCAGCGAGCGATATGCGAGGAATACGTTGAAGACTGGGAGCGAATCCACTGGCACTTCACCGGTTTGCTGGCCGGTTTGTTGGTCGTATCGAATCGCTGTCTGGGATGGGTTGATCCTAATTGACCCAGCGCTCGGTACTGCATCAATCCACTTGACTACCAGCGCGGAGCCATCGGCGGTGCGAGCCACTTCGATTTCATTGCCAAGGGAGGAAATCACCTCGTCGCAGATGAGTTGTTGGTAGTTGCGCGCCTGCGATGCAGAGTCGTTGTAGCCGTACACAACTGGGATGTCTGCGATCGGTGCAATTAGCCGAATCGTCCAGTTCCCGGCATTGTACTCGGTCTCAACCAAGTCAACCCCCGCAAGCTGCTGCTGCGCATCGAGGAGTGCAATGCGCTGGATGTACGAGAAACGATTCTCGCCCGTGACAACCATATCGTGTTGATCATAAACGCGAAACGGCACTGCCGCGGCTGCTCCACGATTCGTAGCATACGCTTGAAGAACGCTCGTAGGCATCCGCTCGAATGCCGACCACGTCTGCCCCATGTCCGATGACTTCGAAACGGCAACGACACGGCTATCCTGTGCATCGGCGAAGATTCCATTGATGACTGCGTAGATGTTGCCGCTTGCGTCAGCATCTACGTACATCGGGGAGTTGTACGTACTAGTCCTCGCAGGTGCCGGACGGAAGACCGAACCGCTCCAGCTATCTGGGATCACGCTGATGAAGTCCTCCGTTCCCGCCAAGCGCGCGTTGATGACCAGCGAACCGTACTGCCCGTATTGTGTTTGGTCATTCGGCGGTTGCAGGATGCCGCAGTATGCAAAGCCAGAACGATCCGCGCCTGCAGTAAACCCAGCGAGCTTTGCACTCCCGAAGTAGTAACCATCCGAATTGTTCTCGATTGGGCCAAGTTCAGAGTATTCAAAAATCTGCCCTTCGGTCCGCACAAAGATTGCTGTACCACGGCGGTAGTAGTTCGTCACTTTTGGATATTGGTAAGCAGTCACGCACAGTTTCAGATCGCTGGCCGACATTGCTCCTGTAGTATTCGCCAGTGCAAGCTGCGGGACACCGTAGAAAGTGGAACTGTCGTTGGCAACAAGCTGCCGTGTCCACGTGGTACCACGATTGGTGGAGTAGCGGAAGTAAAGCTGCGAACCGAGATCACCTCCTGTCGCACGGTTGTCCATCGGTACGTGTTCTATTGTTCCCAACACATTCGTGCCTGGCTCATAGACTAACAGCGTGCTGGACGGGAAAAAGTAGGTGATGTTCGTAAAGTTCGAACGAAACAGGCGTGTAAACGTTACTGCCTGAAGTGTCGGATCAGTTCTGTGTTCGCCCAAGGGGAGTGCCAATTGGCTTTGGAATGGCGCAATACGCTCCAGTGCTGGCAATGCCAACGAATTTTCAATTGCAGCGCGTTCAATCGCCCGCTGCTGCGCTACTGCTCCTGTCACCCCAAGAGCGAGAAGTATCCCGACAAAACGTCGCATGACCGACCTCACAGAAACGTTGAACATTCAGGATAACTGTGCGTCATTTCATTCAAGGGTTGCCAAAATACAAATCACCGTGCAACAACAACGGGGTAACACCAACGCTGCTGCCCGCTGACAAGCTCAAGGATGTAAAATCCGCTGGGCAACTGCTCAAGCCGACAGCGGAATTCCCACCACTGTGCCCGCGACGCTACCTGAGCGCACTGCACACACTCTGATCCAAATGCCCCGCGAAGACGAACCGTTAGATCCTGCGTTCGCGCAAGTGCTCGAACCTCATCCTGTGCGGGATTGGGATACGGCGGGACTACCAAAAGTCCTGCGATGTCGAACGTTTGCGTTTGCGCTTGTACTCCAACGTTGCAGCTCGATGCGGCAGTATAGCTATTGGCTGCGCACACTCCAGCAACAGTGAGTTCACGCCAGCAATAGTCGGAAGCATCGCTAATCCGAAGCGTATCGCGTTGCTCTCCCACTGCCGTTGGCTGAAAACACGCAAGAATCCACCTCTCCTGACCCGGTGGGATCAGAAGCGGCAACTGTGCGAGCGGGATGGAAAACTCGATGTTGCGCTCCAGCCGTGCGCTCCCGATCACCAGCGTCTGGGACGAAGTATTCCGCACACGAAGACTATCGCATCGCACTGCTGTTGCTGTGGTAGTGTCAAACCGCCAGAAACTGCCAGCAGTACTGACAATCTCGATGGGATTGGGATCAACATCTACCCGTACGATATCCGACACGCCCGAGCAGCCGAATTCGTCGGTTGCTTCCACCCAATAATCGCCTGCTGCGGTAACAATAATCGTTGGAGACTGCTCCCCCGTGGACCAGCGGTATTGCCGGTACGAGCGATCAGTGCGCAAGACAATTCGGTCCCCGTCGCAGAAGCGCATGCCACGGTCGGAGAGCACCTGAGGTTTGACCGTATCCCCGATGGCAATCTCAACTGGCTGGCTTGTTCCACTACAACCTTCCCCGGTGCTGCTATCGCGAACTGTGACCCAATATTTCCCGTCCTGGCGAACGGTGATGCTCTGTGTTGTTTCCCCCGTGTTCCACTGGTACGTGGCAAAGCCATCGGAGGCACGGAGAACCACCTGGTCGCCTGGGCAAAGAACAAAGGTGCCATCGGCACGGACCGCCAGTTGTTTGCTGAGCTGAATTGTTGGCTTGGGCCGTCCCCTCACTTCAAC
>RFIK01000216.1 GCA_003695605.1 Chlorobiota bacterium | reverse complement strand
TGCACTGTATCGGATAGGTGCATGGTGCAACGTGTGCCATCGTGCGCGAAGTAGTAGAATATTCCCTCTTCCTCAAGGAGGCGCGAGAGAAAGTCGAGGAATGTCGAAGTTGGTAGGTGCAACCAATGCTTCTCAAACCAGATGGGAAGTGATGCATTGATTGCAATTCGTTTAGAACAGATTCGGCGCATCCGTGAGAAAAACCCTCGGCAAGCGCTGTTTCTTTGTGAGCAAATTCTACATGTGCTCAGCAAGCAACGTGGAACGTCATTGTGGCTACGGGCGCAGATGACATATGCGCAGTGTCTTCTCTACTGTGGGCGTATCGAGGATGTTCTACGTGTATGCTCTCAATCGAAAGGTGCAATTGAGCAGCTGGATAGTACTGGCAATCCCCTCCGATGTATGCTCTATGCCACGCTATCCTACTGTCTTGCGTTTACAGGACAGTTTGAGGGAGCGTTGGAGTATGCCCAACGGTTGCTCAACCTGTCCCAACGTATGAGCGATCCGCACCACGAATGCCGGGCATGGCTCACTATGGGGACAGTCCATGGAATGATCGAGTACTATCCTGTTGCCTTGGCATGCTTCACCCAAGCGTTGTCGTTGGCTGAAAAGCTTGGGGATGTGATCGTCCAAGCTACCGCGCTGGACAACATGGGGGTAGTATACGAAGCACTGGGGCTTGTTCCTCATGCACTGGAAAACTACCATCGTGCCTACGAGCTTCGGAGCACAATTGGGTCAACACCTGCACTTGCCCAAACTCTGCTCAATATGGCTGTTGCACATTGCCGCTTGGGTCAGTATTCCCAAGCATTGAAGCTGGCACGTCAGGGTCGGGATTATGCACAGCAGACGGGGGAAATTCGTGTTGAATCGCAGTGCATGGCTATCATGGGATGGACCTACGCGGAGTTAGGTAAAGCACTGCGTGCGATACAATGTGCGCAAAAATCGTTGGAGATCCAGCGCAAAATTTCTGCTTCATCGCCATCGAACGTGACCGCGCTGTCAGCGTTGATCAATGCCCAGCTCCTCCTGAAGCAAGAAAAGGCTGCTCAAGCGACACTCATTGAACTAATGAAGCTTGCGGAACAGCGCGATCAACCGAGCGTTGCTCTCCAATGTACAGATACACTCTACCGCATTAGCAAGGATGCGGGGGATACATCACAAGCACTCTATTGGTCTGAGCAGCGACACCACTGGTTGTCCCTTGCGGTACAGCGACATCAGCAGGAACAAAGTACGCGGCAAGCATTGCAGGAGTTGGTGACCCGTCTTACACAGGAGAACGCAGCCTATCAACAGCAGTTAGCAGAGATGAAGCAGGTAATCGAACAACAACGCGGAGAGATCGCACGACTAACTCTTGCAGCAGCGTCGCACCGGAGGGGTGGAGTGCAGAAGCACGGCAATCCCAACTCGATCAATGGCATAAGTAATGAGATTGCTTTCGAAATTGAACAAGCAACAAGCCCCAGCGAAATCGAGCTACTGTTGAAGAAGGTAGATTGGATTATTCCTGGGTTTGTCCAGGCACTTCGTGCGCAGGTTGCTGGGCTAACGCCAATGGAGGTACTCATTTGTACCCTGCTCCGCATGCAGCTCCGTTCAAAAGAAATTGCCCAACTGTTGAATGTATCGCTTTCAACAGTTAATCATCACAGAGAGCATATACGCCACAAATGCAAGCTGCAAAGGAGAGAAAGCCTTGTACTTTTCCTCTGCAGTTTGGGATGAGGTGCTATTTAGTAGATGTCACCGCTTTTTTGGTCGTGAATAGTTTCCCCAATCGGTAGACCCAGTCCAAAGAGACCAGTGTCAATCCAGCCGTAAATATATTGCCCAAGATCTTTTATCTCCCCAGCAGCAGCTTCTAAACCACCACTTGCTGACCCCAGACCTACAGACGCTGCACTTTGAGCCATGTTGACAGTAATTGGCATAGCCTTCTCGTATCGCCGGACATGGACCGAGAGCTTATCATTCAATGTCGTGATCCAGTCCATCGCTTTCTGTTGGAGCGGTTTCTTTTCGTTCACCTGTTTAATCAATTCGGTAACGCTCTCGAAAAGTTGAGTAAATTTATCGCTCAATTTTTTCATCGAAGGGCTATTATTGTTCGAAGGCAGTTTAGTGACCTTCAGAAGTAAGTCTGGGATTTTGCGTGCAAGATCATGCGCTTTCACTTCGAGACCGTCAAGTTTGTGCCCCCAGAGCTCACAATCCTCTTGCACCGACTTAATGTTTGTGAACAACCAGTGATAAAATTTATCGCCTTGCGTAGAATGTGGAATGTGGTATTTTGGGTTTTTTCTAAACTTGTTTGCAACGTGACGACCACCTTTACGGATGCCATACGTTGCATTATATGCAAACTTGCCGATGTCGCCAAGAAATGATGAGACAGTAGTTTTTGCAACTTGGCCTGGATTGGAAACATGGACGTTTTGTGGTTTCTGAGCTGTGGAAAATTGCAGATTGTCGTAATACATTGAAATAACAGTTAAAACACGTTCTTCAATCTCGTCTGCATCGAGTGCTAAGTCACAGATTGTGTTAATGAGTGATGTGAGTGATTTTATCGTCGAGATGAGTCCTACCACAACCCCAGCCACTCCAACACCAGTCGGCGCTGAGGCAAGCCCAAGTGTTGTACTTACAACACCCCCAGCCACACCAAGACTTTGAATTACTACTTTCCCTGTCATGATGCGTTTATATTTGCTATACTCCTTTTTTACTTTGCTTAAGCGATCAAATGTTGCATTGATTAGTTGTTGCAATTCTGTCTCAATTGTTAACGTAAAGTTCTTCAGGATCCCTTCAACCTCTTTATCAAAATTTTGTAGCCATCTTTCGCTTTGATCACTTTTAATTGACGCATGCTTCTCGATGCAATTCTGGAGTTGTGGAGATAAGTTGTCCAGTTTCTGATGAAACCGTTGATTGAAGTTGTCTACTATTTGTTGGTGGAGAAGTGGATCCTTCTCCAGTGTCTTCAATAGTTCATCTGCTTCTGCAGTGAAAGACGATTCTAAAGTAACCTGGATATACTGATACATTGCATTGAGCAAGCGAATAGCTAGAAGACTCTTTCGTTCGGTAATGTCAGAAGAAGAAGCCCGAGGAAATCGAGGAAATGAAGTTTGTGATGCAGTCAATTGAGCAGACCATTCAAACGTAACAATATTCCTATCCGTTGACTCGCGACCTACTTTGATGTACTTGTAGCTCTCAAAGCAAATTATATCGGGCCTTTTCTCCTTGCAGTAATGGAGAAACGCTACTGCAAGATTTACTCCCCACAGAGTAAATGACCATGGTCCTTTTCCCGACGTGGTGAGCGATTTAGGAGAACGATTATAGGCTTGCTTGTATTGATCAATCTTCTGTGTGTCGATCTGGATTCTTGTAGGTTGGGGAGGCATCTCGCAATAGTGCGTATTGTGATACTTATTGCAAAGATGAAGTATCGGTATGCTACCGTGCAAGGAAAAAAAATGCCTATTTTTTGCCTATGCGAGGCGCTGCTCTACCATCGGGATTCAGACTCCTCGGGTGGCTGTAACCCCAACAGTCGGTAGAGTTGCGCAACATCAGGTGCATTTTCGTAGAGCTCTTGCAAAAGCTCTTGAGCAGTCATCCGCCCCCACTTGATCGCTCTCCGGAGCAAGTAAGGCACTGGGCTGTGCGGCTCGATTTTCCCCAGAAAGTCTGCAATTCGTTCGAGAGCTCGGTATGCATCCTCACGGGTTCCGAGTGCAGATATGCTACCCCGGGAACTTCCCGGGCTTTCGTCTCCAACCTCTGGTGAAGCTTCACTTTCGGCGTCTCCCTCTGACCCAATGCCGCGCTCAGTGCATACTCGCTGTAAGAATTGACCCAACAGATTCAATGCCTCTTTCCCAGCTCCGAGTGAAAAGTCGGCATCGGTTGCATCCTCGAGCAACGGACGAAGCTCTTCACAACGTTGCTGAACGATACTCTCCAATTCACCAAGAAGCAATTGGGATTGGGCGACCCCCGCTGCCAGTTGCACAATGTAGTCATCGGCTGTACTGCGGAGTGATGAAGAAAACATTTCCGTCGTGGCGCGACCTTGCTCGATTGCTCGACGCTTCTCCTGGTCATCTAATCGATCAATGTGTGATGTATCGAGATAATCTCCCCAGGTGTAAGGCTGCAGCTCTGGATCGGATGGTTGCGTTAGTTTCAATGACCGAAGCTGCTCGTCGAGTTTGTTGAAGAACTTCGTCAACAAATTCGTCCGTCGGTAGAGCAAATTCGGCTCTTCCAGGACGGGGTAGAGCCACTCCCAGTAATTCTGACAAAGAACACCGGTGAGGAGAATGCCATCATTGAGTCCTTCGATGCCGTAGTTGTGCAGTAGTGCCTGACAGAGCCAAATCGCTACTTGCAAATCTTTTGTTTTCGTCTCGAGAAGTTCTTCGCATAGCTGTTGCACCTTCGCCCAATCGGCCGTGCGCGGCTGCTCCCATTGCTCCCGTGCGATGGTGGGATCGTCTTCCCGCATTGCGTCAATGATCTGCAAGTACTGCGGTGTGGCGCTTTGATCAGTTCCCGCGGGGGCATCTTCACTGATTGGTTCAACCAGATGCTCGATTTCAACAATCGCCATGGTGCACCATCAACCATTGTTGGACATTCGTTTAGCGCGGTGCTGGAAGTGCGCCAAGCAACGGCAAATGAAGTGCCCCATTGCTCGGAGCTGGCACGATGTCTACATCAAAATACAACACCATCGTTGGGTCGTTCATGACCGAGGGATTGATCGGGGCAGATGTCAAGACACGAAATCGCAACCGCAGTTTCCCGCTTGAAGGCTCGACTTGGTGGTCAGCCACGAGACGAAACAGCGACCATGTACCTCCAGCGCGGAAGGATGCTGTCCGATGATCAACCAAGCGATAACGGCCTTCAATCCATGACACCGGAGTAATTCCTGCATCCTTTGCCCATCGAATTTCGATACCCACCTGATCGCCTGGCCGCCATTGGAATGTTGCCTGTTCGCCAGGTGTAAAAAGAAGTTTGCCTACCTCCTGGCCGTTTGGAGATTGTAGCAGCACTTTCGAGTAAACAACTGTTGCGTTCTGTTCTGCCGAGGGGTTGGTTCGATAGGTGAACGTGACAGTATATGCACCACTGTTGGCATCTGCTGCGTACATCACGGGGCGGAACAGCTCCTGTGCAGCCGCAAGTTGGGTGAGGACTTGCGCGTATGCATCTGGGATAGAGCCACCAAGCGCTGTCAGCAGGCGCGCGAATGCCAGTTCGTGCGCTATAGTGGTAAAGTAGCTCTGCATGGTGGATGGATCTGCGTCCTCGTTCGACATCGCAAAGGGAAAGTACCGACTCATCGCGGTCGTTGCACGATAGATTTTGCGATAGTCCTCGTGGAAACGACTGTCCGCATTGAGCACAATTCCTCGACGAATCTCGGTGGCAATCTCTCGCATTTTCCGAGCAAAGTAGTCCTCTTGCGATCCCGGTGGACGTTGGAGTACCGCTTTCTGTGCTTCCGTTGGAGTTTGCATTGTGATATTCCCCAGGCTGAGGATGTACTCTTCCAACCGTGCCAGCGAGTTGTTCGGTGCTTTTGCGGCATAGCCATCGAGTGTACGCACGATGAGCGACCATTGCCGAATTTCGTTTGCTTGGCGTACAGAAAGTGATGCCTGCGATCCGAAGCCTGCGCTTGCAAAGAGGTTCAGAAGCGGAGCTGCATATTGCTTGCTCCACTGTTCAATGGGTTCACGTTGGCGTGCTACGTATGCTTGTGCATCTTCTACAGTTTCAGCATCAAATGCAAGTGATAGGAGCGATTGGGTAGGTTTCCATTGAAGGAGCCGTGTGTTGGTGATCGAGACGCTGTAGAGCGAACGCTCGGTCAGCCAACCAGAGAGGGTCCCTAGTAGTTGTGCGATCTGCCGAGTGAGAATAGTTGCAAGCTGTGATCCACTGCCATCACTGCTACCACTCAGCTGACGAAACGCAATGCTCAATGCAGGCGCAGATTCCACTAATGACTGTGTTTCCAGGCTCAGCTGATCTTCACCAATTCGCATCGGTGCAGATTGTACCGACGCAGCTCGGACGACGATGTCCTCGATACTTCGCTGCAAGCCGTATTGTAGTGCGCGTTCGGCAGGGACCTGTAGCTCGGCGGGGAATGCGCCCACTTGCTCGTTGAGAAACTTCACGTAAGCCTCGATGGTTGGTCCGACAGTTTTGAGCAGCGTCGCATTCCAAAGAATATGGTACGAACTTCCTAACTGCTCGATGAACGGCTGAAGGCGCTGCCGTGAACCATCGAGGACAGCGAAGGGCTGCTTCCGCCACTCGAGAAATACTGCGCGCGTTTTCTCCAGTGGTGGTGTTAGCTGGAAGCGCTTCGATTCCGAATGAAGATAGACAATTGCCGTGGAGTCCGCCATGTCTGTTCGTATAGGAACACTTGTTGTGGCAAGAGTCAAGCGCATTATTGGAAAAAGGGAATCAATTCGTCGCTGGAAAGTAGCTCGGATTGTACCACCCAGGAGGCGTGATGTTGCCACACGCTCGAGAAGCTTTGTCGTTGAGGCGTCAGGAACAAATGCTTCGCGGGACATCCACTCAGTCTCAGGATGCGCAAGGGCTGCACTGAGCCGTTCGAGCGAGGCGAAAAGTTGTGCAAAGGCGGTGACTGTCTCTTCGCTGCTGGTGCTGTGTAGCACAGTGCGGAAATTCTGTGCAAAGGACCGGAGGGAAGAGATGACTGCATTGTCCAGGAACGCTTTCTCCGTGCATGCATCAACCATGGTGCGTGCATTTTTCACAAAGCGTGGACGCAGCTGTTCCAGTTGTACTGGCTCAAGGCGGACACGCTGCACCAAGCGGTAGTCCGACTCAATAAGTTGGGCAACGTCGGGTTCGATGTTGGCTTGATAAAGGTAGTCAATGATTTTTGCGAGTCGTTGATCACTATGGGGGGCGGCAAGCGTATTGTAGAGGCGAGCATGGTACTCGAACTCTGCCACTGCTTGAACGTATCGGGCAAAGGCAAGGTACTCAGGTGTACTCGCAAGGCTCCTGCGTCCTAAGTTGAGTGTATCGGTTGGCAAATAGTCTGTGTTTGGATCAGTCAGCAGTTGTGCCCGACGCTGAAACTCCTCTTTCATTCCCAGCATGACCACGTCCCGTAAACTTCGTCCGAGAACTTCTCGGAGGCGGTTATGGAGCATGCCAAACCACGAAGGGGGCATTCCGTAGGAGAAGAGCCTGTTGTTCTCTAACGTTGCAAAGTAGCCTAAATATTGACGTGTCTTGTCGGCGTAGTAGTAAGGATTTTGCAGTTTCTCTCGTTCGTAGCGGTAGCTCTGTCGGTCGTCACGGACTTGCTCGAGCATCCGTTGGAGCGTCTCAGATCGCTGGCGAAGCTCCTTCCATTGACCGGCTGTGAATACACTCATGCTTAGTACGATCGCTGCAGTTGCAGCATGTGCCGCGATCGAAGCATAGCTCCGTCTGATGAGTTGGCGACGCTTGGGCTGTGCGATCGATGGTTCCCGAAAGATTTTCGTGCGGAATAGATCGCAAACAAAACAGAGCGCAGCCGTCCCAGGTAGAGAAGTGACTGTCAAGGAAGGCTGGTTTGATGGGGGCTGTGTACTGGCTCCCTGGGCACTAACCACTGCTGCCGGCTGATGCGACTGTTGCGAGCAACTGCCAACAAAATACAATCCACGCAAGACAAGTTGTGGGGAGTGTGTTCGTTGCCCAACGAGCGTTTCGAGCCACTGAGATGCTGGCTCGATAAGCTGAGCGAACGAGTCGTAAAGAGTAAAGAGCGTCAAGGGCGTTGGTGTTCGTCCGAGAAGGTCGAATTGAAGTTCGCTCAATCGTTCGAGTACTGCGCCGATAGCTTCTTCTGCCCATGCATGGTGGAAGATCGTATCGGGTGCATAGGGAGAATTCCATCCAAGGATTGCCTGACGACGTTCAGGCGGAAGAGCTTCGACAAAAGCTGCGAATCCTTCCAGATGGTCGGTTCCGGTAACAATGATGTACACGGGGAGGGTCATTCCCACTCGCTGGCTGAGCGACCGTAGACGTGCAGCAAGGATGTGTGCCTGTTCCTGCTGGGATTCGGTAAACTGGGCAAGTTCGCTGGCGGGAACAACGACGATTATGCCATCGAGCGGTCGGCGCTCGCGGTAGTAGAGCAGAAGCCGGCAGAATGTCCGCCACGAACGACGCGCGGTGCTATACCATGCACTTCTTCCGGCAGGCAAGGCAATCGAACCAGCCAGGTCGAGCACCACACCGTCGCGGAAAATTCCCCAGTTGAGTACCCCGCTGTCGGCACTTGAATCGTGCTCAGCAAGTGTCCGTAACAGTGCAGTTTTTCCAGCACCGCTTGGACCGAGCATTACATACCAAGGACGCTCGTACCGGAACGTGCGTTTGCCAACAGCGCTCCGAAGTGCGGTTACACCGTGTCGCATTGCTCGGCGAAGATCCAGCAGAAACATTGATTGCAGTGCTCGACGCACTTCGTTCCACAACCCAATGCTGGTTTGGCTAACTTGCCGTGCCAGTGCAACCCGTGTGCGCAGCACCATAATAAGCACCACGAGCACGGCGAATACACCAACAGAACCGAGCAGAATCCAAAACAACGGCGTCATTGCTCAGCGGAGCGATAGTACAAGTTCGACACGGCGATTACGAGCCCGTCCATCCGCAGTGATGTTCGAAGCTCGTGGGTTTTGGGAGCCCATCCCAACAGCATGCAACCGCTCGTAGGCGACTCCTCCTCGGAGGAGTGCTGTCAGTACTTGCTCTGCCCGCAAACGCGAGAGTCGAAGATTGGTTTGCGGATTCCCTTGGGAATCTGTGTAGCCGTAGAGTGTGACCGAAACTGTAGAATCTCCTGCCAGCGCTCGCGCCAGTGCATCAAGCCATGGCATCGAATCAGCGCGCAGCTGAGCACTACCTGGTTCGAAATGGATGTTGTCGAGAACGATCGGTTTGCCAACGAGTGCCCCCAGTTTCTCGAACGCAAGTGGATGCTCAATAGTCGCACCAGCACCTGAAGCTTCGATTGTATCGAGCAGAGGAAAACACAATGGAGCTTCGCTCAACAGGAGTAGTCTCCGCTGGGCAGGCACTGGAAGCCGCGCTTCTGTCTGGATGCTAGTATCAGCAAGGAGCTCGCCCGTTGCAGCATCGTAGAGGTGAAGCGCCACAGGACCGCTCAGGGGCGTTCGAAGGCTGATGGAAAGCTCCGGTTGAGTTCGGGACGGCTTATGCTCGACGGCTGTCACCATCACTGCGGGAATTTCCTCGATCTCGTTTGCCAGGCGGCGCAATGGTGCAGTGAGGATCAGCCACAGAACAGCCGAGAAGATCACAGCTACTCCGAGGACACTCGCCAGCACGAGGTATCGACGATACGATGGAGCAAAGTACGGTATCTCTCCAGCAGAGAATAACGAAAGATTTTCAGAGGGTGGTCTCGCCAGACTACCGGCAATATAGGGACGGTCGAAGATGTATTCGTAGAG
>RFIK01000033.1 GCA_003695605.1 Chlorobiota bacterium | reverse complement strand
ATCAGACCAAAAATCCCTTTGGAAGCCGCCCGGACTGGTCGAGTCATGGTACTCAACCCCAGCCAATGTCCAGGTCGAGCCGGGCTCGTAGATAGCGGTGTTGGGGCATTCTGGCTCACATGCGCCACAGTTGATGCAGTCTGAGGTGATGTAGAGTGCCATGTGTGTTCGTAGTTGTGAATAACACGCTGCGATGTACGCAGACAAAGCAAAATTACGGCAGGATTGCTACGGTGCTTTTAAGCACGCGCAACGATCAGGAAGACTGCGCCTGACGTTGTGGGGAAGAAAGGACGTGCTGCTGAGATCCGTTCGGTGGGGCTGCGATCGGTAGTTCGATGTAGAATGTGCTGCCTTTGCCAGGCGCACTGATGCAGCCAACAGTACCGTGCATTGCTTCGACAAATCGTCGAACAATCCTGAGCCCAAGTCCAGTTCCACCTTCACTGCCGGTTGCCGCCGAGCGTGCACGGGTAAATTCACGGAACAATCTCTGTTGCTCCTGCTGGCTTAGCCCTGGCCCTTCATCACGGACGAGGAAACGGAGTTGCTCCCCATTCACCACGATTGAGCAGTAAATCTGTCGCCCAAGTGGAGAATACTTGATCGCGTTCGAAAGAAGATTATCCAAGCATTCCTGCAAGCGGCGACTGTCTGCAAGGACGAAACAATCGGCTGCATCGTACTGCTTGTGGATAGTGAGCGATTTAGCCAGTGCTCGGACGCGATATACCTCAATGACCGCGTCGAAGAGCAAGCCTGCGTGGACTGGTTCGATTGCAAGCGTCATTCTCCCAGTTGAGAGTGCTGTGAAATCGAGCAACTGTGTAACCAGCTCCTTCATCCATTCCGCAGTGCGGGTAATTGCACTCGTATGCTTTTCCAGGTCGGCGTGTGTGAGCTTTTGCCCGTAGCGCTCGAGGATAGATGCGCTCATCATGATTGCCGCAAGGGGATTTTTCAAGTCGTGCGCGACAACACCGAGATAGGCTATTTGCTCATCCATACGTTGCTTGTATTCTTCCACAGTGCGGAGAGCGTCGTTGAGCTGCATGTGGAGCTCGTGATTCTGGCGGCGCAGATCGGCAATCTCAAGGTCTCGCTGACGGGTTGCAAGCTCAATTTCGGTCTCTTTGATCGCGTGCGCTGTTCGGATCGAGAGAGCAGTCGTGTGAAAGTCGGTGAACTTTTCCAAATGGATGAATGCTTTCCGATCATGCTTGATGGCATGGTATGTTTGCGCAAGCCGAAGGTGGGTTGTTGCATGGAGATCACAAAATGGCGCCTGCTCCAAGAGCACGAGCGCTCGGCGGAGATGCTCCAGCGCAAGTGGTGGGCTGTAGCACGGCGATTGAAAGTCACTGAAGAGCTGAGCGTATTCATACCATGCACGTGCAGCCAAATACGGTAAGCCTTCGTCTTCCAAATGCTGCGCAAGCGCCTCTCCGAACGAACCAGCACGGTCCCACTGCTGGCATGCTCGATACGCACTGAGCATAGCAAGGTCAACTATGGCAACTGCATACTTCGTGCGGGGAGTAACGGCTGTCGGGCGTACCGATGAAAGGAGCGCGATTGCTTCCTCAGCTCGACCTGTCATCGTGAGTAATTCCGCATGGTGCGCTGCGTGGAGCAACGATGCAACATCGTGCTCGTTCGCTAAAGCAGAAGGATCTGGCTTGGAATCAAGGGTACGAAGTGCATTATCATAGTCCCCCAGTACTCCTTCGATGCGCGCGGCTCCCAACCGTACAAGTAAAGCAAGGATATCGGTAGAGCTGTCCAGATTGCTCAGTGCATCGGTGTAGGCGCGCAATGCGTCCGGATAGTTTCCGATCATTTCGAGCATTGCAGCCCATTGGTAGCGAATCAGTGCACGCAGAGCTGGCGAGCTTGCTTGCTCGATGGCAGTAGCGATTCCTCGGAGGGCGGCTCGTGGGTCACCAGCTGCAAGTGCCAGGCGAGCCGAAAGCGAAAGCACCGTGCATTGATAGTGCTCATTGATGCGTCCGGGATGGTCTGCTAAACGTTGTGCATACTGACGCGCTTGTGGAAACCGCCACACTGCCAACGATGCTTCGGTGTGAATAAGAAGCTCCTCGAAGGATGGATCACCTGCCGAGTGGCTCTCTGTAGCAAGGTGCGCACACGGTGCTGTGATTGCCGAAAGTATCAGCTCAACGTGGTGATTTCTCCGCATCTTCGACACTATGCTCGTTGCCGAATTGCAAACGTCGCTTGGGCTATCGCGATCAATCGCTCGTTCGCTGCAGAAGCATCGCTTGCGAAAATTTCGCCACGCGCGAAGCTTACCGTTCTCCCGTGACGTATGACACGCCCTACAGCACGGAGCATTCCACGATGCGCTGCTTCCAAATAACTGACCGTCATATCTATCGTTACGGTCAATTGGCCGTCGGCGACGAGCGTGTACGCAGCAAAACCGGTGACGATGTCTGCCAGCGTTGCAATGACGCCACCGTGGACGATGCCATCGTGCTGCTTGTGATACTCCGTGAGCGAGAGCACAGCCTCGATGAAACCTGGTTCGATTGCAGTCACTTGAGCACCGATGAGCTTGAGAAACTCTTGGCGATCCAAGCAGTCAACGATCGTTTCGCGCCACTGGGGCGACTGCGGTTCGAACGCATTGCCTGCGACAGAGGAAGTATCGTCCCGGTGCACTGGAAATTGAGCAGGTGGTTAGACCTCGTGTGCCGAGAGGGTGAAATTATTCGCACCGACAAGCTGCTGCAGTTGAGCGATGGTGGTGCTGTCGAGCTGTAGTGGAAGCTTCGGGATGTGATAGCGGGCGTGCGTTTCACCTTTGTGGAGGATTGTCACAACGAGCGCAACGGTGGTCTTTGTGCCATGACCGAGAGAAGCGATCCGATCGAGGATCGAAGGATCGCTTCGTGCATCGAGCCGAAGGTGGAGTGTCTTGATTCGGTCATAGGCGGACTCGAGTGGGAGAAGTTCGTCAACGATGATTCGTGGCGTGGCAGCGTCGTCGCGCAGCTCGAGCTTGCCCACTGCGACGACCAGTGCGCCCTTGCGGAGGAAATCCTTCGCCGTCTCGTACACCGAATTCCAGAGGATTAGTTCGCCAACGCCGGTATAATCTTCCAGCAGTGCAAATGCAATCGGGCGCTCGCTCCGATCGAGTTTTGTTCGGAGCTGGGTAACAAGACCGCAGCATCGGACCGTTGTACCGGACCGAAGAGAATCAGTTTTTCCAAGTTGCATTGTCGCGAGCGCACGCGCGAGCGGTGCGTGGGCGTCGAGCGGATGACCGGAGAGGAAGAAGTTGAGCACTTCATGCTCACGGCTGAGCAGCTCATCTTTGCTCCACGGGGGCACGTCGGGCAATGGCGGCTCGGTAAGCTCGAGCACATCCTCGCCGAATAGGGAATCCATTCCGTGTGCAACAACGGCGGCGGATTTGGCAATTTCCAGAGCTTGGTCGAGCGCAGCAACCAGTTGCGCGCGGTGACCGCCGAGCCGATCAAACGCACCACTTGCGATGAGCGCTTCGATGGCGGATTTGTTGACAAGACGGGTGTCCACGCGGCGGCAGAAATCGTAGAGCGAGCGGAATGGGCCATCTGCTTTTCGAGCTTCGATGATGGACTGCACTGCCTTGAGCCCGACATTCTTGATCGCGGCAAGTCCAAAGACGATCGTCGTCGGCGAGGTAGCTCGAAATGTCTCCAGCGATTGGTTGATATCCGGCGGCAGAACTGTGATGCCGAATTTCCGCGCCTCTTCGATGAGTGCGTTGATTTTCTCGAGCTTGCCCAATTCGGCAGTCATGTTCGCTGCGAGGAACTCCGCGGTATAGTGGCGTTTGAGCCAGGCTGTCTGGTATGCCAGATATGCGTAGGCCGCTGAATGGGATTTGTTGAAGCCATAAGAAGCGAACTTTTGGATGAGGTCGAAGATTTCCCCTCCGCGGTGTGGCTCAATGCCATTGGTACGCATAGCGCCCTCGATGAAGGCTTGCCGTTGCTCGGCCATGAGCTTTTCGTCTTTTTTGCCCATTGCTCGACGTAGGGTATCGGCTTGTGCGAGGGTGAAGCCTGCAAGGTCCTGCACAAGCTGCATGACCTGCTCTTGGTACACGATGATGCCGTACGTATTCTTGAGCCGGCGCTCCATGAGTGGGTGGAGGTACTCGATTGGTTTACGGCCGAATTTCCGATCAATGAACTCCTGAATATTGTCCATAGGACCAGGGCGGTAGAGCGCATTCATCGCCGTGAGTTCTTCAAGGTTCCGTGGGCGGAGCTGCCGGAGGTATTCAGTCATCTTCTCCGATTCGAACTGGAAGACGGCAAGCGTATGTCCTTCGCTGAGCATTTCGTACACAGCGTGGT
>RFIK01000215.1 GCA_003695605.1 Chlorobiota bacterium | reverse complement strand
CGATGGTGCACTGAGCGAGCCGGTGCGGCTTGCTGCGGGTGATGTACCGTTCATTCTCCGCAGCGGAGTACCCGAGCGCATCGCTGCCGTGGCATACGACACTGCTCGCGGCGGGCACCAGTACACGCTGGCAGTGCTCGCTGCTGAAAGCGGAGACGTTGAACTCTACACCATCGCTGACGATGAAGCAAGTGGAATGATCGCGCCGCTTGCGCCTGGGGTCTACGTGCAGGTAGTCAATGCATTTGCTGATCGCACACTGATGAACTGCCAGTTCTCTGGTGGCGTTCGCCGGAGCGGTATTTCTCCAACGAATCTGCTCGCCACAGTGCTGCCAGCAGGAACTGCACAGCTCATCGTCAACGGCATCGAGCAAGCGCTTGTGCTGGACCCGACCCGTGTTATCAGTGTCATTGTAGCTGGAACTGCGCAGAGCCCACAGCTGATTGTGCTCGATAGCGCATCGCTTCAGCCGACGACGTTTGTCGCGCGCGTGCGATGCGTCAACGCCGCACCCGATGTACCGCTGCTGCGGATGGCGCGTGATCAGCTCACATCGCTCGATCAGTGGGATTCGAACATTTTCGCTGATTACCTCGCGTTCGGATATGCCTCGCGTCCGATTGAGTTAGGGCAAGTTCAACGTATCAACCTTGTCTTTGGAACGCCCGATTCGCCACCGCACCAACTCCTTCGACCTGATGGGTCGGTGAGTTTTGCACTGGGAAAAGCCTACACGGTCGTGTTCTTCGGTATGCAGTCGGGAGGCTACAACTTCTTCATCTTCCAGGAGCCGTAAAAAAAAGCGCCCTCTCTGTTCGAGGGCGCTCCTGAGCGTGTGGAATTGTCTTTTGGATTAGCGTCCGAAAAACCAATCCACTCCAATTCGAGCGGGCGCGATCGAGAATTGCGTGTACGAAGGATCCAGACCTAAACCCAACAGGAAGATTTCCCCCCGTACTCCAAATGTCGCATTCCAGTAGTAGGCAACACCGCCTCCAAGAAATAGTGCTGTTGATGTACGGCTGACGCCACTGACGCTGATGCTGCTGTATTCGAACTCAGCATGCAAGTACGGCATGACCCCAGCCGATGCATTGAACAAGTAGCGGAAGAACGGTGCGAACGCGAATGCTGACTGTGAGCTATCGTTTTGGCTGAAACTTGCAAACCCGAGCCTCCCTCCAACGTGGATATTGGGGTTGACTGCGTAGGTGAATTGTGCACCGGAGCCGCTACTACCCAGCGCAAGGCCAATGCCGAATTGCCCATTGGGCGCCGATTGCGCATGTGCGGCAATCGTTGCTGCAATCAGTACGGCGAATGCAGAAAGGAACCTCTTCATACAACTAACCCTAGCATTGGTGAAACAACACAGCATTGCCCCTTTGGGGCTTGTGCGAAAATACGTGATAACCTGCCAC
Organism: Chlorobiota bacterium; assembly: GCA_003695605.1. Classification (GTDB taxonomy): domain Bacteria; phylum Bacteroidota; class Ignavibacteria; order Kapaibacteriales; family NICIL-2; genus NICIL-2. Next base: position 1,533 of record RFIK01000215.1, on the reverse strand, counting down.
TTGATGCAAAATGGTTTTCGACAAAAAAGGAGCAGCCGCTAATGCAGGACGAAGAACGCCTTCATCGCTTGGCGCGGCCCAGCCTGGAGCCGCACAAAGTACGTTCCTGCGGCTAAACGCTCTGTGGGGAGCAGAACTGTACCGTTCCCGCTTGCATAGTCGCCTGCATCATACGCGGTGATGCGGCGACCGCAGGCATCGTGAATGGTAACGCTTACCCGCGCTGGAGCGGGCAGCGTAAAAGAGAGCACTGCGTGCGTTGTGCAGGGGTTAGGCGTAATCGAAAGTGACTGTACAAGCGCAGCATCTTCCCACGGAGCGACCGAGCTGATTTGCTGGAACAGTGGCAGCGGACTGAACTCACGGAAGAGCACCGCCTGGAGCGTTGTCAGCGGTGCGCCAAACCACTGAAGAAGCGCTGCTGCATACACTTGACGGTAGTCGAACTCCATGAGCAGGTCGCCGCGACTGTCGAGATTTGCTAAATCGGGATCGTGTCCAAGAATTTGTCCGCCGAGCACGCGATCACCGAAGACAAACAGCGGTGCTGCAGTTCCGTGGTCAGTGCCACGGCTGCCATTTTCCATCACCCGCCGACCGAATTCGGAGAAGGTCATGCCGACGACGCGATCAGCGATGCCTAAGCCACGGCAGTCGTCGAGGAAGAGCTTGACGGCATCGCCGAGTTGCTGGAGCAGTTGCGGATGTATCCCCGTCAATGCGCCCTGGTTGATGTGCGTGTCGAAGGTATTGCCACCGATGCTGACCAGGTAGAACTTCGTCGTCAGGCCGCCAGCGATCAGTCGAGCGACAATACGCAAGCTTTGCGCCAACGGATTATCGGGCGGGTAGGTGACGGTGTTGGTTTTCTGCCGATCAGCTGCGCGTTTGACTGCTTGAGAGTAGAGCTGGGATGATCGCTCGACGGTTCGTACAAATTCAAGCTCGTTGCCGCCGAGTGTCGCGGGTGCATCGTCGTACAGCGAACTTGTGCCTTGCTGATCAACCAGGGAGTAGAACGACTCGGGATCGCGGAATGTGATGCCGAGCGAACCGCGATTACCCTGGAACCCGAGCGAGAGCGTCGTTCCAATTTGCACTGCAAGCGGTTCATCGGGGAGTTGTTCGGGGAAGCTCGGGGCAAGTGTTTCTAAGAAACGCCCGACCCACCCACTGCTTTTGAAGACATCGCTATCGGTCGCGGTCAGCCAAATGTCCGTTCCACGAAAGTGCGAGCGGTCGGGGTTGGGGTAGGTAACGTTTTGCACAACGGCGAGTCGGCCGTCAGCGAAAAGCTCGCGAAAGCCACGAAGCGATGGATGCCAGCCGAGCGAGTCAGTCAACGGCAACGTTTGGCTTTTAGGGATTGCCAGTGTCGGGCGAGCTTGGTAGTAGAGTGTGTTTTCGATGGGGATGATCGTGTTGAGTCCGTCATTGCCACCTGTGAGTTGAATGAGAACGAAAACGCGGTCGCTTCCACCGGTCAGTTGCTCAAGTGCACGCAGTGTCGGTGACATCGCGAGCGCTTTGATG
>RFIK01000214.1 GCA_003695605.1 Chlorobiota bacterium | reverse complement strand
CATCGTCATCGCAGCGACCAATCGTGCCGATATTCTCGATCCTGCGCTGCTCCGCCCGGGACGCTTCGATCGGCACATCGTCGTTGACCGACCAGATGTACGTGGCCGCGAAGGTATCCTCAAAGTGCACACGCGCAATATTCCCCTTGCCCCGGACGTGGACCTGAGCATCATCGCGCGCTCAACGCCGGGAGCATCGGGCGCAGATCTGGCGAACATCGTCAACGAAGCTGCGCTCTTCGCAGCGCGCCGCGGCAGCGACGTCGTAGCGATGGAGGATTTCGAGAAGGCAAAAGACAAAGTCTTCATGGGTATCGAGCGGCGAAGTCTGGTGCTCAGCGAACGTGAAAAACGCACGACTGCATACCACGAAATGGGGCATGCACTGCTTGGCAAGCTCCTTCCCAACGCTGATCCAGTCCACAAGGTGACGATTATCCCGCGCGGACCAGCGCTCGGTGTGACGTCGTACCTCCCCACCGAGGATCGCTACACCCTCTCGAAAGACTACCTCGAAACGCAAATCATCTGCTTACTCGGAGGGCGCGTCGCAGAGAAAATCGTCTTCAACCAGTACACCACTGGCGCAGCGAACGACCTGGAACGCGCCACACTGCTTGCTCGACGAATGGTCACCGAATGGGGAATGAGCGATCGCATCGGGCCGGTCAACTACAACTCTCCAAGCCACGAGGTCTTCTTGGGGCGGGATTTCGGCCATGTACGCCCTTATAGCGAGCAGACTGCACAGCTCATTGATGCAGAGGTAACACGCATCGTCCGCGAACTGGAACACCGCGCCGAGGACCTGCTGCGCCAGAACGAAGCGCTCATGCACGAACTGGTCACGCACCTGCTCGAGAAGGAAACGCTCGACGGTACCGAACTCGATCGTCTTATTGCGGAGTTCAACGCGCGCACGCGCAAGAGCGATCATCACGAGCCAATCACGCCACTACCTGCGCACGGAGAAGCATCCGATCCAGTGGTCGCTCCATAGCAAGAATACTCTGGAAGGCCGGTACACACGAGGACGTTAGCTTCGGAGCTTGCGTTCAAGCTGTGCGACTGCCTGAGCGATGGCGGAATCGGTCGCTACGTAGTTTTCGACCATCGAGATGGAGTGGAGCACTGTCGTATGGTCGCGTCCGCCGAAGTGCAGCCCAATGGACTTGAGCGAGAGCGAGGTGAGCTGCTTTGCCAGATACATCGCGATCTGACGCGGAAGCACTACCTCGTGCTTGCGCGTCTTTCCCTCCAGCAGTTCGACAGCAATCCCGAAGTATGCTGCCACTGCGCTCTTGATGTCATCCATCGTCACTGCCAGCGAATCAATCGGTCCGAGCAAGCTGCGCAGGACTTGCTTGGCAAGTTCGACTGTCGGTGCGCATCCGTCGAGCGAGACTTTCGCGATGAGGCTAATGAGGCATCCTTCCAACTCCCGCACGCTCGTGGTAACGTGGCGCGCGATGTACTCGAGCACATCACGCGGTAACTCGACGCCTTCGTCGTGGCTTTTCCGTTGGAGAATCGCCAATCGCATTTCGTAGTCAGGCGGTTGAATATCGGCGGTCAAACCCCACTGGAAACGCGAAATCAAGCGCTCGTCCACATCGCGGAGTTCCTTCGGCGGACGGTCGCTGGTCAGGACGATTTGCTTGCCGAGCTGGTGGAGTGCATTGAACGTGTGGAAGAAGTTGTCCTGCGTTTTTTCTTTGCCCTCGAAAAACTGGATGTCGTCGACGATGAGCACATCAACACTCCGGTAGAAGGCGGTGAATTCGTTGGTCTTGTTGTTCTGGATGGCGTTGATGTACTCCATCGTAAAGCGTTCGCTCGTGGTGTAGAGCACACGCATCGAGCGGTTCCGCTCGATGATACGGTTGCCAATTGCTTGGACAAGGTGCGTTTTCCCAAGCCCAGTAGCGCCGTAGATCACCAGTGGGTTGAAGCGCGTTTTTCCTGGTTTGTCAGCAACGGCGCACGCAGCTGAATACGCCAGTTGGTTGCTCTCCCCTGCGATGAAGCTATCGAACGTATAGCGGCGATTGAGGTAGGCAGCAAAATCTGCCGCTGGCGGTGCAACGGGTGCAAACGGTAATGGTGGCTGTACCGCGGTGGTGCTCGCATGGCGAAACGCGGGGAGTCGGATCGTTCGCTGCTCGAGCGACTCTGCGCTCTGCTCGACGACGACTTCGTACTTGAGCCGTGCTCCGTGGCCCAACACTTGGTAGAGCGTCTTTTGCAGCAAGCCGTAGTAGTGCTCTTCGAGCCATTCGTAGAAGAATTGGCTTGGTACCTGCAGTACAAGCTCGTAGTCTTGGCAGCGTACGGGTTTGATCGGCTCAAACCATGTGTGGAAGTGCTGTACCGAAACGTTGTCCTTGATGATAGCAAGACACCGCCCCCACACATCGGCGGCATCCTGGAGATTACTTGGTTGCAACGAGGAACGCTGTGGTTCTTGTTGCTTGAGTGTCTCAAGCTCAGCACCACTGAAGAGAGTCAATCCAGCTGGTTGCTTTTTCGGCAAGGCATCCTCCCGAGCGGAATGAAACGTACACCACAGCCCGCCTCCCTGCTGGTACGGCGTAGAGCGTTCGATGCGCTGATCCGATCGTTGCTACGCTCTTGGCACCGATCAGAGCAACACACAGAAAGCAGTGACCGTCCGCAAGCAAGCGGGCGCAAAATTCGCTTATTGACCCCTCGACTTGCAAGAGAAAATTTGTCAGCTGCAAAAAAATGTGAGACTGCTCGCGTAGTGAACGTTCCCCAGATGAACGGAGGTCATCGCACGCGTTCGCTTTTTCTTACCAACGCATCTTGCCGTGTGGAAAAAAAACGTGCTGCCCTCAATGAATGCGCATCGAAGGCAGCACGCAGACGTAAGGAGATTGCCAGTTGTTACTTGAGGTCTTGCGCCACAAACGGTAGCAGCGCCAGATGCCGGGCGTACTTGATGGCACGCGCTACTTGCCGCTGTTGGTACGCAGTCAACCCCGTCACTCGTCGTGGGAGAATTTTGCCCTGATCGTTGATGAACTGCGAGAGGAATTTCGCATCGAGATAGTCCACGACTTTGGAATCACCGAGTGGGGATTTCCGTTTGCGGAATGCAGACTGGCGACCGCGAAATGGCGATACAATCGCCGACATCCCTTCGCCGTTTGCTTCTGGATCGAGTTCCTGACGACGACGTCGCATTGCTTATGCTCCTTGTTGTTGTTTCCGAAGTTCCTGCGTCTTCTGCATTCGCCTGTTGAAGCGATCAACGCGCCCGGTTGTATCTACGAGCGTTTGCTTGCCAGTGTAAAATGGATGCGATTTCGAGTCAATTTCCAGCACAAGCCGATCGGATTTCGAATAGCACGACCGCGTCTGGAACGTGGACCCATCAGTCATGACCACTGTGATCGACCGGTATGCTGGATGGATACCTTTCTTCATGGCGTTATGAACGAGTGATGTCAATACTATCGAGTTTCGATACATCGGGCACCTTGACGAAGCGCTCGAAGAACTTGACTGTTCCTTTTGCCGAGCGATACGCTTTGATGACGCGAACCGACACTAGGCCCTCGTCACGGTGCAACTTCTTGACTTTGTCGGCAAACGATTGCTGTTTTTTTGCCATTGGTGGACGTCCGTAATGAAACACGCTGTGGGTGGTGAGAGAGTCGAACTCCCGACCTTCTGCTTGTAAGGCAGACGCTCTAAACCACCTGAGCTAACCACCCGCGCTGCACATGCGGGATGCAAAAATACGGAGCGCTGCAGAATTATCGAACGAGTTCCATCCGTCGGACTGCAGACACCCGCAACTGGACGAAGCGCTCGATCCCCGCACGGAGTGTCATGAGCACCAGCGGGCAGTCTGCGCATGCACCGAGGAAGCGAATCTCGGCGGTTTGCGTTTCCACCTCGTAGCGAACAAGTTCAACATCGCCGCCATCTTGCTGGAGGTACGGCCGACACTCTTCCAAAGCTGCATTGATCGCGCGTTCGGTTTCTTCGTCCCGCACGGGTAGCTCCGCGGCCGGCGATGGAATTTTCCTCATAGGCGAATCTCGACTGATGGCTGGTGCTGCCGGCGCGCATTCTGCTGGCGTAGGTGCCGTAGCAGTGCAAGTGTCAGCGCGCGATATGCATCGCGAATGGCTGCGCTACTTTCTGGATCGAGCACAGCGGGGATACCGCTGTCGCTCGCAGTGCGGACGTCATCGTGGATTGGAATTTCACCCAAAAATGGCACTCCTGCTTCTTCGGCGAGCTGTTGGCCACCACCCTGACCAAAAATGTAGTAGCGCTTCTGGGGTGCATCTGGTGGAATGTAGTAGCTCATGTTCTCGATGATGCCGAGTATTTCGACGTTCAGCCGGCGGAACATCGCGATACTTCGACGGACGTCCGCCAGTGCCAGTCGCTGCGGAGTTGTGACGATGACTGCACCACTGAGCGGCACTTGCTGAGCCAAAGTTAGCTGCACATCGCCTGTACCCGGCGGAAGATCGAACACGAGCGTATCGAGCTCACCCCACTCAACCTGTTCGACGAGCGTCCGAAAGTATCCTGCCAGCATCGGTCCGCGGAAGATCGCCGCTTGGTCTGGCTGCATGATGAAACCCATCGAGGCGACCTTGATGCCGTACTGCACGTGAGGGTACCCGACAATCGTGCCATCGTCGCGCTTTTCTGCAGGGAGTGTTGCGCCTTCCAATCCAAACAGTGTCGGCACGCTCGGGCCATAGATGTCTGCATCGAGCAGACCGACGCGAAGCCCTTCGAGCAGAAGCGATGCAGCAAGATTTGCAGCGACAGTGGATTTTCCGACGCCACCTTTCCCCGATGCAATGGCGAGTGTGTCCTGGACACCGCTCAGCAGCCGCTTCGGCACAGCAGGCTCTATTGCAAGTGGACGGACATGAACGACACACTGCCTGTCGGGCAAGATGCTCTGTGTAGCGGCGGCGATGGTGCGGTCGAGTTGCCGCGCAAGCTCGCGATAAATCGGTGGCACAAGTTCGAGATACACTTCGAGCGCACCACCATCACCGTCCGTGATCGAGTGGACTGCACCAAGCTCACCGAGCGACTGGCCGATGTCTGGATCCACGATCGCCCCGATATGCTCTGTCAGCGCACGGAGGGTAGCTTCTGCGAGCATAGGTCTCAAGTGCAATAGTTCGAAGATGCAGTGCGGGGCAGCACACAACTGGCGTTGCTACTGCCCCGCACGAGCTGGTTGACATGCGATGTTGCTCTGCACAGTTAGCGCACGATGAGCGCAGGCGCTGTTGCTACTACACTACCCTGCACGCGAAGCTGAATGCTGTAGCTTCCGGCAGGCAGCGCGTGGACGTCGAGCATCGTCCCTTGCACGCCACTCGACGGCGAAAGTGTACGCTCGAGCACAATCTGCCCAAGTGAATTGACAACGACAAGCTGGCCATTGGAGGTGATCCCAGCACATGCAACTTCAATCTGATCGCTTGCTGGAGTTGGGCTAACGGTTAGCCGTGCCTGGGATACTGCCGCCGTTGGTTCAACGCTCGATACTGCACTGACCAGCGCATAGCTTACATCGTGCGGAATGTCGTAAATGCGGTTGACAAAATCTTGCGGAGCGCTTGCCAGCAGCCGACCTGCGGGCGATTGCTGATTCCAATCGCTGGGTGCAAGAGAGCGAAGCACGAGCAATGGGATTTGAGAAAGCGACGGCACAATGCGTGGAATATGCGTGCCTTTGTTGAAATAGCGGTCTTCGGTGAGATTTTTCGGTTGGCTCCATCCAGCATCGCTCAGCGAACGGTACGCAAGGAAGATGTTGAAGACCGGCAGTGAATCTACTTGCACTTCGCCGGTCGGCTGTCCAGTTTGCTGGTCGTACTGAATCGCTGTCTGCGGTGGATTGATGGTGAT
>RFIK01000213.1 GCA_003695605.1 Chlorobiota bacterium | reverse complement strand
TTCCCCGGTGCTGCTATCGCGAACTGTGACCCAATATTTCCCGTCCTGGCGAACGGTGATGCTCTGTGTTGTTTCCCCCGTGTTCCACTGGTACGTAGCGAAGCCATCGGAGGCACGGAGAACTACCTGGTCGCCTGGGCAGAGAACAAACGTCCCATCGGCACGGACCGCCAGTTGTTTGCTGAGCTGAATTGTTGGCTTGGGCCGTCCCCTCACTTCAACAATGACAGGATCAGTAATCGTCTCACATCCATTGACTCCTCGTGCGCGAAGACGGAAGGTAAGCGTCCCACGTTGCGCAACGAGAATGAGCCGCGGCGATTGCTCCGTCCGACCAATCCATTCGTACTCTGCGATCGAAACAGCGGAGGAATCGAGCACTGCTTCGACGATGACAGTATCACCTTCGCAAAGCGGTCGAGGAGCAAGGACGCGGATATCAGCCTTCGGTGAAGGTGCCTCCGTAACGTTCACGGCGAGTGCTTTTCCGTAGCAGGCATCCGGATCGCGCACCTCGACCCAGTATGTCCCTCCCCGCGTGACCGTGATTGTTGGCGTTCGCTCACCTGTGGACCAGAGGTATTCCGTGTAGGGCTGACGAATGCGATCACCCTTGACGACGCTGAGCGTAATGGCTTGGCCATTGCACACAACGAACTGCCCAGTACTCGAAACGATGATTGGCTCGAGCAGATCGCGCATCGTTGTCCGGTAGATGCCATCGCCGACAAGGTACCCGAGCGTATCGTTGACAAACCACACATCATCGAAATTGCTTCCTGGCTCGAGTCCGCAGCGATAGGGCGTTACGCTCACCTGTCCTGTGCCTCGATCGCGCGCAATCCGATAGACCGCTCGATTCCAGCCGACGGCCCATCCAGCATCCTGATCAACCAAAAACGTACCAAACATTGAAGCCCCCGTTATGTAGCGCGCCCACGTTTGCCCACCATCAAACGACCAACGGATATCGCCGACGTTGCCAGTGCCGCCGGTGCACGTATTGCCAGCAGTTGCCACAAGGAACGTGTTGCTTCGATTGGCAAGGTTCTCCTGCCAAAATGCAGGGCCTGTCACCGAGAAGATTTGCCACGAGCGCCCTCCATCGAAGGAACGCCAGAGCCTACCACTGCTCGAGGCGTAGCAGAGACCCTCGGCATCGTACATCAGTACGTGGGACATTCCCGTTTGAGGCTCGTATGCAACGAAGAGCGACCAACTTGCACCGCCATCGGTTGTGCGGAAAAAAAGTTGAGGCAAGCCATCGCAACCGCCCCCGACGACCATGCCAACGTTTTCATCAAGGAAGTAGCATCCCCACAGCGGTGCGCGTTGCAAGACACCGTTGAGTGTGATCACTGGTGTAATCTCCCGCCAGGAGCGACCGCCATCAGTACTCTTGTAAATGCCTCCGAGATTCGGATTGCCGTTGTTCGTCCCGGAGCAGTAGCCGACACGTTCGTTGACAAAGATGATGGACTCAAGCTGATCGGCATTCGGGATGTTCGTCCCTTCCCACGAATTTCCACCATCGGTTGTTCGCACAACGTAGCCACCAAACCCGCACGCCCAGCCATACTGCGGATTCGACGGCAAGAACATGACGTCCAGGTAAAAGCCACGGTCGTAGGGCGGCGGAAGTACGAGCTTTTCCCAGTTCCACTGCCGCGGTTGCGCCTGAAGGGTTACTGCAATGCAGAACACTATCCACCACGCCAAACCAAGGATACGGTGTCGGTTCATCGCACCTTCCGGAGATGATGTTACGCCATCTGCGCTGCCGCTCGAGCAGCTGCAATGCCACTGGCTGCGGCGCCCTCCAGTGTTGCGGGGAGCCCCGTCGCCGTCCAGTCGCCAGCGACGTAGAGCCCTGCAATACCACTCGAAGCGCTTAGACGTAACCTACTCGTTTTCGGTGTAAGCAGCGGCGTAGCTGAGCGCTCTTTGATCACCCGCCAATGCAGAAGTCGCGCTTTTTTCATCTGAGGGAAAACGGTACAGAGCTCACGGTTTACGTGTGCGACGATCGCATCAGTAGGTTGCTGGGCAAGTGCATGCGCTGCACTGATGGTGACCTCGATGTGCCCAGGATACCGCTGCTGCTGGTCATCGCTACGCTCGAGGAACGCTGCACGATCGAACACCCATTGCGCCGTCGTTCCCCAGAGCCCAACGACCGGTGGAATGACCAGTGGACGATCGTACCACAAGTACACCGACACAATCGGCATCGTCTCCAGCTGTGCAAGGAATGCCACTGTCGAACGGTATCGCTGCGGCAACAATCGCACGTATGCCTTCGGCGGCACTGCAGCAATGACTGCGGCACCACGAATCTCCTCGCCCGTGCTCGTTGCAACACCGATGACGCGGTCGTCAAGCCAGACGAGGTCCTCCGCGCGTGTCCCCAAGCGAATCGTACCGCCACGCTCGGTGAGCCAGCGTTCCAGCGGCTGCCAAAGCTTCGATAGTCCTGCACGCGGCACAAGGAGGTAGTGACTATCACCGCCACCGAAGATCGCGCGCTGAAGCACGGCACGGAGCAACGCCCCATCAGCGATAGAGACCGGTGCATTGAGCGTTGCCAGCACGAGCGGCTCCCAAAACCTCTCGATCAAACTCTCCGACTGACGACACGCTCGGAGCACATCGCTTGCAGTCATCTCACGGTCTGCGCCGAGCGATGCACAGATCCCCCCGATCAACAATCGCAATCGCTCCGCCAGCGAAAAGCTCTGCAAACGCAACAGCCCATCTGCAACTCCGAGTCGCCCACTCCAACGGTACGGGTTGAAAACATCCCGCTCTCCACGTGCCGAGGCGAAAACAATAGGAACCGGATCGTTCGGTGCAAGGAGTGACTCAGTCCCAAGCTCGCGAAGGATATGCCGTAGGTTCTGATAGCACCCCATCGCGACATGCTGCCCGTTATCAAGCTCATCACCAGTAAGCTCGTCACGAAACGATCGCGCGCGACCACCCACGTAGCGATGAGCTTCCACAAGCACGACGCTCATTCCCAGTAGTGTTGCTTCCACTGCTGCAGCAATGCCAGCAACACCGGCTCCGATGACGATACACCGAGGCTTATTCGCAACGGAATCCATGCCACAAAAATCGCTGCAACCTCCGAACAACTGCTGCGTAATTTGCTCCCAGCATCTACTATCGAGCGGAATTATGGCATTCATCGAGCTTCAGCATGTCTCCAAACGCTACGGCGCATTCTACGCCAACCGCGACATAAGCTTTGCGGTCGAACAAGGCAGACTTTTCGGAGTGCTGGGTCCCAACGGTGCCGGCAAAACAACGCTGCTGCGCATGATCACGCGCATCCTCCTTCCGGACGAAGGGAACATCTTCTTCGCCGGTGAACCCCTTGCGCAACACCATCAGCGTCGCATCGGCTACGTTCCGGAAGAACGTGGCCTCTACAAAAACCTTACTGTGCTGGACAATCTCCGATACTTCGGACAGCTCAAGGGTCTTTCAAGCGCCGAGGCAACACGTCGCGCACTCTGGTGGCTCCAGCGGATGGACGCCCACAGCTGGGAAAAAAAGAAGATCCGCGAACTCTCGAAGGGTATGAG
>RFIK01000212.1 GCA_003695605.1 Chlorobiota bacterium | reverse complement strand
ATCACTGATCGAAGGGTTATGTCCGACGAGTGCAACCGATCTCCACTCCGGACTCAACGTTTCGACGACTGCTCGAATTTCCTCCAGGGTTGGCAGGTAAAGCGTTGGTTCTTCGATGATCGGTGGTGCAGACGTGCTCCATCCTGCTGCGATATACCGCGCCGTCTCGAGCGTCCTGCGCGCAAGGCTGGCAACAATCGCATCTACGGTGGGAATGTGCTCGGCAAGCCATGCCCCCAAACGCTCGGCGTCGCAGCGTCCGCGCTCGGTCAACATGCGCTCTCGATCGGGCGTGGGTGTCAGCTCGGCCGATTCTGCTTTTGCATGACGAATCAGAATCAATCGCTTCATTGGATTCGCATCCCAATGCTGAAGTATCCAAGCACCGGACCGACGGTCGTCAGTGTCGGCGAGCCGCGGAAGTAGAACGCTCGCCCCAACGAAAACCGTGCCGGCCCGATTGGTGTATCGAACGCAAGAGTGATGCCAACCCCGTGCTTGAGATTATCGAGCTTGATCGCCTGCACTTCCTGCCAGACGGCGCCGACATCGTACCGAAGCGAAAGGTAGGTTGGGAAGAGTAACTCCCACGGCAAGTGAACGCGATATTCCAGCTGCCCAAGGAGCAACTGCCGTCCCCGCTCTTCTTCTTCCCGCATGCCGAAGAAAAGATCCTCGCCTCCGAGGTTGAACGACTCGGCACGAGGGAGCGTCTTATCTGCAATCCCAAACCGTACCAACCACCGGAGCACATGCATCCGGTGGAACGCCACCGTCGAGCGGAGCAGCGCTTCGAATTTGTAGAACTGCAGCCAGTGTGGCGCATCGGGGATTGTCCGCTCGAGCCGGAGCGCAAGGTAGCTGCCAGCCGTCGGGAAGTCCGCGCGATCCTCATCGTCGAGCACTGTACTCCAACCCAACGCAAGCAGGGGCGCCCACACCCGATCGCCCCTGGACGTGTCGCCGAGTTGGAAGCTCCGCTGGTACTCGAACCTCGTGGTGATTGCCACTTTTCCGAGTGTTTCGACGTTGCTTCCGATCGCAGTACGAAGACCAAGGTGCTGTTCGATCCGTTCGCCGATGCGGAGTTGCTCGTACTGCGAGGGTGGCAAATTCTCCCGCAAACGGTAGAGGTAGATGTTCCGCGAATCCCAATAGCCTTCCACGCTCGCAGTCCAGTAACTTTCGAGGATTCGGAGCGCATCGAGCCGAAGCGCTGCAATACTATTGCGTCCACCGCCACCAATGCGGAGCGTTGCCCGCACTCCGCTCGAGAGGACGTTCAAGTCAGCGATCTCCACCGTTGGCTGTACGTTGCGCTCGTTATCAATGCGCCCGCCGATGCGGAGCACCTGCGACCCTCGCTCGCGTACGCGCACAGAGAGGACAACCCCATCACGCGTGCTATCGAGGTACCGAGTATCCAAGCCGACGTAGGCGAACAGATCAGTAGCAAGCAGACCATCCCAGCTGTCGAGTAACTGACGCGTGCGGAGCGGTTGGCCTTTGCTGATTCGGAGTTCGCGTTCGATCGCTAAATCCGTTGCCTGCCGATTGCCGAGCAGTTCGAGCGCTACGACGATGCCACTGTCGAGTGTGGCATGGAGAATGTGCGTTGCAGTGTCGAACGACAGTCGCAACCGTGCCATCGTCAGATCCTGGGCACGCAACCGCCGGTTCCAGGCAAGCACGATCGAATCAGCAAGCCAGCGCGTATAGTTCTGCCCTACCAACAGCTGCAGCGAATCTGCAAGCCAACGCTCCGGCGCTTGCACGGCAACGATCCTGCGACGTTCAACAGGAAACCACTGCACACCAGCGGAATCGCACCGCACTTCGACTGCGCCACACCGCAACGCTGCATGCAGCACCTCAGGGCGAAACTGGCGTTGCACAGCCAGTGGGAACGTTTCTCCGTCCACGTGTTGCTCAATCCATTGCTCGAGGCGATCGCGGAGCGCAGGAATTGCCAGCTCACCGACTTGCTCTCCTTGAGCGATGAGCCACTCGAGACGACGAAAATCCAACGTACTGTGATCTCCAAGCTGCGGGCTGATCGTCATATCTGCCTCGAGCGTTGCACGCGCGTTGAACCGTTCCATCATCAGCGTGACGACTTGATCGGCGACATTCCATGGCTTGTCAAGCGCCGATGGCGGAAGGAGCGGTGAGGTGGTATTGACCGCAACAACAAGGTGCGGGCGAAATTGCTCACGAGCAACGTGGACTGGAATGTTCGCCAAGAGCCCACCATCAACGAGCACAAGGGAATCATACCGGACCGGTGTATAGCGAAGGGGGAATGTGCTACTTGCCCGAACTGCAGTCGCAAGATCGCCGGATCGTATGGCCACAGTCTGACCACTGACCAAATCGGTCGCTACCGCACAGAACGGGATACGAAGCTGATCGAAGGTCCCACCTGCACTGTTGTACGGCGCACGCCAAAACAGCGTCGCAAGCACGTGTTCGAGTCGTTGCCCACTGCTCGCCGCTTCCGGGACGATGGGACGGAAGTTTTCCATGCGTACCGATAGGACAGTGCGATCATATTCGGCTTTCTGGTCAAGGAAGAGATCGCCGCGGCTCCGTTCGTCTCCGAGGCGGAGCACATCGTGCCAGTCCAAGGAGCGCAGGAGCGAGTCAATTTCATCAGCCCGGTAGCCAGCACACCAAAGCCCTCCGATGATTGCACCGATACTTGTGCCCACCACAGCAGATGGGTAGAGCTGCGCCCGTTCGAGCGCGCGGAGGACGCCGATCTGCGCAAGACCGCGTGCGCCCCCTCCGCTCAGAACGAGTACCCAGCGCGGACGCGGAATCATTTCACCATCGAGCACAAATGAACTAGCATGTTCACCCTCCCCGCCACCCCAACAGCGGAGTGTCACGATTGCAAGCACAACAAGCACGCTACCGACGCGCTTCATATGCCTGGCGCATCCCAAGAAGGAGCGGGAGCATTGCGCGTTCGTAGTCGCGGCGACTCTTCATTGCCAGTGCCACAAGGTCATAGGATCCATCGTGCGTGTACACATCGTGCCCTGGTGGTGCTTCGATCACACGTGCAATCTGGCGGGCAACGTCTTCGGCGCTCTTCATGCGCTGGAGGGGCGCACGTGGAATACCACGCTCGCTGGCAATCGTTCGAGAGAGGGCGATCCCCTCTGCGAAAAGCTCACCGATTGGGTTTCCCTCCGTTACGTGTGCCCACTCAGTTTCGACGCCGGAAGGACAGATCACCGTTGCCTCAACTCCAGTTTCGACCAGCTCTGTCCGCAGTGCAGCGATGAAGCCAACAACTGCATGCTTTGCAGCAACGTATGCTGCGTTGTATGGATAGGCGACCTTGCCAACGATGCTCGAGATTGCTACAATATGCCCACGGCGTTGGGACTTCATCACCGGCAAGACCGGCCGAACCAAGTACCAGAGCGGGAAGACGTTGACGGCAAACATCGAGTAGAGCTGTTCGGTGGGCGTATCCTCCACTGCGGCGCAGTGCCCTCGTCCGGCGTTGAGCACAAGCACATCGAGCCGCCCGCCGAACGTTTCGAGCGTGCGCTCGATGAAGGCAACCGCTTGCTCGTGGTCCGATACATCCGCCTGCAGCTCCAGCACGCGCGCCCCACGCGCACGTGCGTGCTCGGCAACCTCGGCAAGCCGATCGGTCCGTCGCGCGCAGAGTGCAAGGGCTACACCACGCTGGGAAAGTTCGAGTGCTAACGCAGCACCAATACCAGAGGAGGCACCGGTGATCGCAACGACCGAGTTGCGATCGAGGAGATAGCGAACGTCGTTGCTCATCGGCATCGTGTGGGCAGTGGGAACTCAGCAATCAGTGTTGCGCACGAAATCTGTGCACTACACTTCAATGCGAAAATCGCGATACTGGCCGCTTGGTGCTCTCCACTCGATACGACAATCCTCAACGTGTGCGCGCGGCGGACCTTGAGCACATCGTGCGGCAAACGTCTCGATCGCAGCGCGATCACCTTCGACCTCGATGGTTACTGTTCGTCCATCCGGCTCGTTGCGGACGGTTCCCACCAAACCGAATTCACTTGCAGTGCGAAGTGCGAACATGCGGTAGCCGACGCCCTGGACACGTCCGCGAATAGTTATCGTCGCTGCAGCGGCAAGCACTTGCATCGTTACTTCGAAACGATGACTACTTCCGTCCGACGGTTGAGGGCGCGGCCGAATTCGGTTGCATTATCTGCAATCGGACGTGTATCCCCAAAGCCGACCGTTCGAATGCGAGTGGGGGCGATACCTTTCTTCTTGACCAAGTATTCCTTGACGCTTTCAGCGCGCAATTGCGAGAGTTGTTTGTTGAACCATCGCGCGCCGCGGTTGTCAGTATGCCCCTCGACGCGAATAACGACGCGAGGATTGTTCACCATGAACTGCGCCAGCACATCCAGTTCGGGGACATGCTCGGGCAACTGCGCACTGGCAGTCTCGAAGAGCAGGTTCTCGATGATGAGCTTTCGCCCGAGATCGACGACGGGGATCGTTTTCCGTACAAGCTCTTGCCGACGCACGTTGAGGATCGCCACATTGATCGAATCAGGAATCGCAGGTAGATCGGTCCGATACGTTATCGCAAACAAATTCGTCAGCTGCGTCGAGTAGGCATTGAGGATCCGCGCAAACGGCTGTCCGATGTCGAACATCACTCCGCGGGTTGCTCGGGCGATGGTGTCATATTGCGTCAGCACCAGCGGTGCGATACAGAACGTTCGCAGCTCAGCGCGTTGGAGCATTTCGATTGCTGATTGTGTTGTCAAATCTGTCCGCCCATTACCGCGCTCGCCACGTTGGTGATACGGCGCATCGGTTATCAGGATCGCAACGCGATTAGCTGAAGGGCGGAACTCGAGATTTGTGGCCTGCCGAAGCGCTTCGAGTGCGTTTTCTTTTTCGTCGAAACCGCCCCATGCCCGCACGCGTGAGACCCACGAGACAAATTCGTTGACGTCGCTCGTAAACGGATAGACCTTCTCGATGACATCGGAAAACAGGACGAGTGCAAGGCGATAGTCTATCCCGCGCGCAACCAAGCTTCGGATGAATTGTGTGATGTTATCGCGGACGGCGTTGATATGCACCTGCATGGTTGCCGTCACATCGAGCACGACGACGATATCTACTGGCACGCGTTCTTTGACGGTGAGCTTGCGCACCGAGAGAACTTGCTTTTCGACACCATTTTCCAAAACCACCACATCGCTTGCAGCCAGAGTGTCGAGCGGATCACCATTTGCGTCCACAGCCTCGACGATCAGGCTTACCTCTGGGTAGTACTTGATGTCGACGTTTTGGATTGTGAGGTGGAAGCGCTCCGATTTGGGTCGGAGCTGTGTTTGCAGGAGAATCTGCTGTGGATGGAGCGAATCTACCTCGCTATCGCCACCTCCACGTGCAGGGGCAGCCGATAGAGTGAATGCAAGGAGTGCACACGTGAGGAAGCATCCGTCCATGAAAGGGAAAGAGTACGTCTTTTTCTCGATACGGTGACTGGATTGTTGCATGGACACTGTTGCTGGAGCGCCCATGGGACTAGCCGGTGAGCCGTATGCTCGGCAAGCGGAGCGCTCGCCTGGTGCAACTACCGAATCGTCAGTCGCAAAACTGGCGAAACCATGAAGAAGTTTTTGATTTCCCACGGCCGCGGCTCTGTACGAAGCGGCGTCGAGTACTTGCCTTCCAGGTAGAGCCATTCACCGACCAATGGGATGTAGGCGCGAGCAAAGAACATCTGGTTGGCGTATTGCACAGCAACGCCGAAGGGGAAGGTAGACTGGCTTCGGTACTCAATCCGCGCGTAGAGCCAATCAGCAGCCGACGTTGGGTGATAGAGCTGCAGCCCTGCGATATTGCGGACGAACGCGGTATCGCCCGTTGTTGGGTTACGCCGATATGCCCATTCTTGCACCTCGGTGTAGCAAATCCCCAGATCAAATCGGAAGAAATTTTCCGGATGTTTCGGATCGAGCCACCAGTTGTAGAAAACTGCGGCATTTCCAGTCGTGCGCAGAACGGGGATGACGACGGTCGGATCCACACCAGGGGTGCGGCGGAGCTCCGCTTGTCGGGTAAGCGAAGGGGCGTACCCTGCCCACGAATCCTTTTCAGCACGACCAGAAGTATCCGGTCCCGTCACAGGAAATTCGACGTTGAACGTCACCCCGAACTGTGGATGGAACGGCGCGTTGATGTCCAAACCGAGTGATGCCTTGCCGGGATTTGCATTGAGTTGGCGGCTGGGCAGAAAGCTCAGCAAACGATTTTCCAGCCCGCCACGAAGGCGATACGTTCCGCCAAGACGCAAATTGATTAAGTACGGGATTGGCTTACTCGTGACCGGATCAAGATTGTCGTAGAGCGGACGTTGGACAATCACCCGCGATTCGCCTGCAGACCAGAAGTGGTACCCTACGTTATCGGTTCCCAGGATCGAGCGGATCCAAAATCCTGTTCCACCGAGCTTGAGTGATTGTTCGAAGGCGGAAACAGAGATTGAATGGGTGACATCCGTTGGATGCATGAAGTCGGTGATGACGCGATACTGGCGTTCGGTCGGAGGCATTTCGGGTGGAATTTCACGGTAACAGTATGGACGCAATGGATCGCTGAGTGTACCAGCAAGCTTGCGCATGTAGGCATCAACTTCGGAGGCAACGAAATATTCCTCACCACACTCGACGAGCAGAATCGTGTAGTACTCGTTCGGATCGCTCTTCGGCGCTGCCGTGATGACGATGTTCTGCATATCGAGTTTGTCTTTATCGCGCCCGTAGAGGATGAATGTTTGGCGAATCTGGAGCTGCAGATTTGGCTCGCAGACACGCCACCGTGGGAAGTACCGCACAATTTCTGGGTCAATTGTCTTGAGCGCTTGCATGATCGAGTCCCGCTCAGGGTCTTGCGCAAGTGCGGTACCGAACGCTACAGCGGTCGCGACGAAGAGTATCAAGAATCGCATGTGTTTCATTGCCTGCTCGCCTTAGAAATTGTAGATCACACGAACAGTTGGGATGAAAACGCTCGCTGTTTCCCATGCGTGGGGATCACGGAGCAACGGCGCAAAGTACTGCCCATCGAACCGCAACCCGATTTGCCGAGAGATGGGGATGAGCAGCCATGCTTGCGCAAACAGTGCATCGTCGAAGTATTGAACGCCGAAGCCATACGGCGTTGTCACTCGCATCGCCATAAAGTCTATCCGTGCAGAAACACCACCGATGTAGCGCGTGTCAGTTCGGAACCAACGGCTGACAGCAAAGGAACTATCCTGGCGAACAACCCCGCGCCAGTCAACGATCTGGTAGCGTCCGGAACGGGTGTTTTCCTCCCAAACTTCGCGCGAGTAGATACCACCACCAATCCGGAAGCGGAAGAAGTTGCCGCTATCGATTGCAATCGCAAACGTGTAGTGCACCTGTGCGTTGAAACGGATGAGGTAGTCCAGCGCCCGCGAGTAGGTTTCACTCTGCTTGACTGTGTCTGTTCCGCGAAGCTGTGGCGTAAAAGTTGCTGCACGTTCAAGCATGCGTTGGTGGTCGGAGCGGCGTGCGTCGCCGAACACGTACGACGCTGCGATGTTGAATACACCAGAGTTCGCATTCGTCACCTTCAGCGGGAAATCGAACATGCCGTTGATACCCCAGCCGGCGTTGGTCATCGTTCGCTGGACGCCGAGCGTCTTAGCTACTGAGGACCAGCCAGTGGTCGGGAGCACAACGCCCAGGCGATTCGATCCCCAGAGTGCGTTGAGAGTGACACGATCACTGAAAAACGACGGATATCCAATTGCCTCCAGACCATAGCGGAGCTCCACTCCGTACTTAGGCAGGGTACGGTTGTAAACGAATCCTTCACCGACTGCGCTTGGGTCAGTGGGTGTGTAATCCCGGTAGCTAATCAGGTCTGGGCTGATAACAAGTTCGCGGCTTTTGGTGTAATCCATCGCTTGGCCATCGGTTGTGCGGATGTACGTCGAGACATCATCTTCGCTGACAGCGAGACTGACACCGTAGAGCTTGGGGATGAACTGCTCATCGCCGAGACCTTGCGCTTCAGCAGTAACGTTGATACCCTCCGCTTCGCTCTGCTGGATAACGAAGTTGTAGAGGTACTCGTAGAGCGTCTTTGCTGGGGAGCCTTGCGGTGCGGCACTCTGGCGGAGTTGTGTGTAGGTGTAAATGTCCCGCGGTGACGCCAGCACATTCGCCAGAATGCGGCTTTCGCTGTTGGATGTCAGCAGTGCAATGACTTTGAAATCCTTCCCAGCGACGTAGCGTGTCGTTACTACGTACGCCCGTTTGAAGGTGTTACATTCCCATTGTTTGCGGGAAACTGCGTACTTTGCGTAGTCAATACACTCACCGCGGAGGATACGTTTGATTTCCTCGTCATCTTGCAGCGCTGTTAGATCTGCAGCACAGCCAAGTTCCGCGACTTTATCATCAATCTGCGTTTGACGAGCTGGACTGCAGGTTTTCGCAACGTCGGTGATGACAGGCTCAGGGTTGAGCAGTTGGGTGACGCCTTTCATCGTCTCGGCATCGAGTTGGAAAATCGAGATATTCCCGTAGCGGTAGTTTTTGAACTTGCTCATGATGGAGCGCAACTGCGCATCACTTGTCTGAGCATTCCCTTGAGCATTCCAACCGAGAAAGAGCAGGAAGAGAAAAGCACCGATGCGGCGGAGCCGCACGAGCACACGTTTCATGCGTCTGGTCCTCCAGTTATTGCCATTTCAAGATTGCATTAGTACGTGATCGGAACGTTGATGACGGCCTTGCCGTCGGCGGAGACTTCACCATTGCATTTGTTCTTCGCCTTGGCAGAGACAATGAGTGTAACGTTCCCTTCGACTTTCCCTCGACGCAGGGGCGGTCCATCGAGTCGCAGGTCAACTTCGTAGCCTCCAGCAGCAGCGCGCGGATTGAGCGCCGTGACCTTGTAGCCTGAAACATCGGCTTTCTGCACCACAACCTTGAAGTCAAAAATGTCATTTGGACCGGCTTTTGCACCTCCGACATCAATGATTGGTGGCAGGATCTTGATGTTCTTGACTACCACAACCGGCACGCGTGGATCAACGATTTGATCGAACTTCACATCGGACGTAATAATTTTCGGTGGTCGCTGCTTCGGCGTCCCCTGCAGCGGGCCATTCGGCAGGAGTGAAACTCGCTCTTTCGTATCGGGATCTTCCCAGAGAATGTCTACGGATACGGAGTTTGCACCGCACGGGATTTCCCGCCGATATTGGAGGCCACGTACCGGCTGAGACTGCTCATTGCCAATTATGGCGTTGATCAAATACTGCCCTGCCGAAATTTTCTTCCCGTCTGCAGGGACTGGGAGGATCTCGAGTTCTGTACCGAAGTAGCAGTTTTCGACGTTCGCACGGATATCATCGAGATTTTCCAGCTTGCTCTCGAACGATTTGAGCTGGATGGTTTTCTCCGTTGTTTTCCCGATGCGATTTGCATGGGTGATAACGAGCTCGTAATCGCCCGCCGGCACGCTCTGTTCGATGACCAGCTTGTAGTTGCGTGCTTGTGCGGTTGGATCGCTCGATGCTGATGCTTGTTGTGCTGGACCGACATCAATGACTTTGACGGGCAAGTTCGGGTTCGACCGCACTGCAGGCAATTTCGCCGGATCATATGGGCTTGCTGTAAACGGTATCTCGACGCGTGGCAAGCGGTCGAAGATGTACTTCGCATCTTGTGCATACACCACCGGATCAGAGGGTGGCGGAATGTTCGGCTTGACAACCCGAACATTGATTGCAAACGAAGCACGGTTCTGATCGAAAAATGCAGCAGCACCCGGGGCCAGCAGTTTTGCCAGGTAGCTATAGAGCTCCAGCCGTCGAATACGTTCAGTTGCCTTCGGATCATCTGCTGGTGACTCCTCCTTGATGCGATTGATCGCTGCCTGGATTTGCTCGTCAAATTCATCAATGGTGATCTTCCCTGTCGCCAAATCGTCCGACGACGGAATGGGGATGCCGCTGAGTTGCTCGACGATGTTCTTCCGTACTTGCAGGAGATCTTTCACCTTGAGCTGAACGGTGCCCAGATAGACCTTCTCCTCAAGCGGAACTTCCGTTGGCGGAACGTCGGTGCGCACACCAAGGATGCGATTGGTGCGCGAGGCAAAACGCAGCTTATACCATCCTGGCTGTCCCGGTGGCTGGAATCGTACAACAAAAAACCGCTTCTTGTAGCGGCCACCATTATTCTGCGCTTCAATGTCGGTACGGTCTTGCGAGTAGATGAATGCCGAATCAGCAGCATTCGGTGGAGCAAAGCGCGCGATGGAGCCAATTTGGAGTGTCGGCTTATAGACTGGCCGACGGTAATCAGTCACTTGGTCAACTTGGAGTTCCAGGCGGTCGAGCGCGAGCAACTTCCACCGTGCACCATCGACCGGATCGCCAAATTCCTGGCCTTCGGTAAACTTGCTGAAATCAATGCGCATTTTACGGAGAGAGTCATCCGATGGGAAAAGCGGTGCGCGGTCTGGCGTATTACTCGGGTGGTAGAAAATCTGGTAATCGAGCTCTTGAACATTGGCAAGCTTGATGAGGTTGCGGAGCTTTTCAGCAGCTTCCGCTGGATCGAGCCCTTCGAGCTTATCGGCAGTACTGACGTCTGTCACCCCAACGATGACTTCGTAGAGCCGATCTT
>RFIK01000211.1 GCA_003695605.1 Chlorobiota bacterium | reverse complement strand
CGCCAAAAAGCGCTACAAAGTGACGGCAACCGGTAAAATTGTCCGCGAGAAGGCCTACCGCAGCCATATTCTCACGAGCAAGGATCGAAAACGGAAACGGTCGCTGCGGAACGCCACACTCGTTGATCGTGCAAATCTGGCGCTCGTCCGCGCGCAGCTCCTTCTCGGTTGAACGTGATGTTGGGCGTTCTCCGCAAACAACGAGAAATCTCTCTGTTGGCTGTACGGGTTGACTGCTCTCCGTACGCCGCAGTGTTGAGTGTTTCACCAATTGACTGGAGGCATCGCGATGCCACGTAGTGTCAATAAAGCAGCAGCACATCGCAAACGCCGTCGGATTCTCAAGCGTGCCCGGGGGTACTGGGGCGCTCGGTCGAAGCTGTGGACAATTGCCAAGCACCATATCGAAAAGGGCTTGCAGTATGCCTACCGCGACCGACGAGCGAAGAAACGCACCTTCCGCCGGCTCTGGATCGTGCGCATCAATGCGGCAGCGCGGCTCAACGGGACGACGTATTCGCGTCTTCTCGCTGCGCTCCATGCCAAGCACATTAGCATCAACCGCAAGGTGCTTGCCGACCTTGCCATGAACCACCCCGCTGCTTTTGCAGCGATCGTTCAGCAAGCCATGGCAACGCCGAGTGCGGGGTGAGTTCCTTGTTTTATTTTTCTTTGGTTTGGTCCGATGAAGCTCTACGTTGGTAACTTGAGTTACCACACCACCGACAGCGACCTGGAGTCGCTCTTTTCCGCCTATGGCGAGGTCGCCGATGCGCACGTGATTATTGATCGTGATTCGGGGCGCAGCCGCGGATTTGGATTTGTGGACATGCCCAACGACGACGAGGCGGAAGCTGCCATCTCTGCATGCAATCAGATGCAGTTCATGGGGCGCACCATCACCGTCAACGAAGCACGCCCACAAGCCGAACGCCCACAGCGGCACAGCCCACGCGGTGGCTATGGCGGTGGTGGCGGTCGCGGCGGATACCGTCGCTACTGATGCCACCCGGGAAATCCCCCGGCGTGTGAAACTCGAACCACGCACCATCGCCCGCGTGGTGAGACGGTGCGGAAAGTGCGCGACCCGGTGATGTTGTGATGCGGCTCGTATTTTTGCGTCGCATTACAGCGTGGGGCTATAGCTCAGTTGGTAGAGCGCTGCAATCGCACTGCAGAGGTCAGGAGTTCGAATCTCCTTAGCTCCACAGTTTCTTGTTCCTCATTTGCAACAACCCCATGGCAAAGAAAAAAGGCGCACGCGTCATCATCACACTCGAATGCACAGAAGCAGCGAAGGAAGGAAAGCCAGCGTCCCGCTATACGACGACAAAAAATCGCCAAAACACTCCTGAGCGGTTGGAGTTGCGGAAGTACAACCCCTTTCTCCGCCGTCACACACTCCATCGGGAGATTCGTTAGCGTCGCAGCAGGCGAAATGATTCGTTGCTGGTCGTGATGATGAGCACTACGCCGATGACGGCGAGCAAGACGTTTGCGCTCCACATGACTTCCGGAGGGAGAATTTGCCGATCAGCAAGCTTTTCACCGCCGATGAGACACGCCCAGTAGAGGATGTAGAACCCGACACTGATGAGTGCGCTGGTACCGAATGACCCACCGCGCGTGCGTATGCCCAGCGGACATCCGACCAATACAAACACAAGGCAAGCGACGGGGATAGCGTACTTTTTTTGAATTTCCACTTCGTACTGCCGTGCCTGGCGGTCGGCGTCGTTGTATTCTCCGCCACTGGTGCCAAGGTGACTGGCAACCACGGCGACGTGCTCGACCCAGCCGTTCGGAGACATTGATGCAGTGTCGCTGAGCAAGCGCGCAAGATGCTCGTTGATGGTCTGTTCGATCGAATGCCACTGCGTGTGCTGTCGCTGGCGTGCAGCGCGGACAATACGCTCCATATCGGCGATGCGCAGTTCGCGGTCACCGCGGGCGATGGCCCCTTCTTGCGACCGTTCGAGCAAAAAGCCGTACGCAGGGATCACAACGTGTTGCCGCTCGAAGCGGATGTACCGGTAGTCTCCGCGCCGAACACGGGAGTACTGATGCACGTCGCCATGGTAGAGCACGAGCAGCACGTACCGATAACTTGGTGAAAAGCGCAAATACCCACTGTCAGCATTGACGATCGTCAGGCGGTTGAGGTCCCGCCGATCGTAGATCGTCACACCTTGCAAGTGTTGTTGGGAGGTATCGATCGCTCGAGCCAGGATCGTGTATCCTTCCAATTGTGTGCTGAACTGCCCCGCTTGCAGCGCAAAGCTTGGCTTCTTCCGCTGAATGTCCATCAGCAGTGTTTTCGCACGGTGGTTTGCGTCAGGGAGGATGCTATCATTGAACCAAAAGACAGCAAGCGTCAACATTGTACCCACTGCAATCACGGGGAGCATCATCTGCAGCAAACTCATTCCGCTTGCCTTCATTGCGGTGATTTCGTGTGTCTGCGCCAGCCGACCGAACGTGATGAGTGCGGAAAAGAGCATGCCGATCGGAACGGCCAGCACCACCATCCATGCCAAGTTGAGCACGATAAGCTGCGCGATGATTGCAGCATTGAGTCCTTTCCCGACAAGCTCGTCGAGTACCCTGAGGAGAAACTGCATCAAAAAAAGGAACATCACCACGCTTGCTCCGAACAGTAGTGGCGCCAGGTGCGCTCGGATGATGTAGCGTGGGAGAATCAACATGGCTATAGTTTTGTTCGGAGCTGCGCGATCTTCTCCTCGAATGCCGACCGGCGTTCCGGAAACTGGCGCGCCAGAATCATGTACGCTTTGATCGCTTGTTCAATTGCGCCCTGCATCTCATAAATGGCAGCCATTGTTTCGCTGACAACGGTTGG
>RFIK01000210.1 GCA_003695605.1 Chlorobiota bacterium | reverse complement strand
GTATTCAGATATTGACGCCACCACAGGGCGCAAGGTGCCCAAGCAGTTAGATTATTTTACCTTGTTTGAGTTTTCTGCCAAATGGGACCCGGTTCCCACCATGCTTACCCAGTGCCATACACAAACGGTAAAGGGTTTCATGGGGCAAACCACTGCGTTCAACAAACACACCATAAAGCCAAGCACTTTGATTCTGGGCGAAAACAAATCGGCAAATGAGGCGAAGTACGTTCATGGAGAGTATGGCTTTGGTACATGGACTTTTTATGGCGGCCACGACCCTGAAGACTATCAGCATTTTGTGGGTGACCCTAAAACCGACCTGAATCTTCATCCCAAATCTCCCGGATACCGCTTGATACTGAACAATGTTTTGTTCCCGGCGGCGCACAAGAAAAAGCAGAAAACCTAATCACCCCGCCGCCATCCTCCAGGGGGAACACGCACGAGCGCAGTTGTTGGCATATGAGCAGGGAGGATAGAAACGCTATGGACCTGATGAGCTGCCGCTTTCTTCCTTTGGTTTGGCAAGTACGTCGCGGAGCCGTTGCATCAACTTGCGTTCGAGGATGCCGTTTGCATTCCATGCGTGCGACAGGTGCGTCACGTATGCTTCAAAGCCGCTCAGTTCGGCGGTGAGGACAACCTGCACTTTTTTGTCAGGGAGGTCCTTGACGTTGAAATTGTACTGAATGCGTCCTGAGATCCAGACACCACCACGGATGATGGGAACACGGCCATACCGCTTGAGTACGTCGTAGGTGGAATCCTCACCTGAGGCGAGCACACACGGCGCCGAACGAATGTTGCCGCGATACATTTCGGTTTGTTCATCGAAGCTTTGCTTTTCACTCTCGATACCGCAGTGCTGCTCTTCGATGATCTGCTTGATTGCACGCCAGACAACCGGGAATGGCCGCGCGAACGTGTCGCGGAGCACCACGAGGGAATCCTGTTTCTGGGCGCGCAGATTGGCAGGTGCGAGCACTGCACTAAGCAGTGCGACGAGTGCAATGAAGTTCCGCATTGTTATCCGAGAGAATGTGAGACTTGACCCGGTTCTGATAGACGAACGGAGACGATCTTCGATACGCCAGGTTCTTGCATCGTGACGCCGTAGAGTATGTCGGCTGCTTCCATCGTGCGTTTGTTGTGCGTGATCAGGAGAAACTGGGTTGATGCGCTAAAGCGCCGAATCAGTGCCAAGTAACGGTCAATATTGGCATCGTCAAGTGGCGCATCAACTTCGTCGAGAATGCAAAATGGCGATGGCTTGACAAGGTAAATTGCAAAGAGCAGCGCAATGGCGGTGAGCGTTTTTTCACCACCGGAGAGCATTTCGATGCTCGAGGGACGTTTGCCTTTGGGACGCGCAATGATGTTGATTCGGGCATCGAGAGGGTCGTCGCCATCCATGACAAGGTCAGCATCGCCATCACCCTGGAAAAGGAGCGCAAAGAGTTCCTTGAAGTGCGCGCGGATTGCAACGAAGGTGCGCAGGAATTGCTCACTGGCGGTAGCGTTGATCTCGGCAATAGTATCACGCAAATTTGCTTCGGCATGCTGGAGGTCGCGGTATTGTGCTTCGAGTTCATCGAGGCGTTGTTTTTCGCGTGTGTATTCCTCCAGTGCGGAAAAGTTGATTGCACCGAGCGATGCAACCTGCGACGTCAAGCGGTTTATTGCAGCATCGATCTCTTCGTCGGTGCGTTGGTCAGTGGAAGTATGCGATGCAGGTTCGATTCCGTATTGAGTCTGGAGCTGTTCTGCAACAGTGGTTTGCAGCGTTCGAATGCGCTCGAGCTCGACATCGAGCACATGGAGCTTGGCGGTGAGATCCTCGCGTTGGCTCCGGAGTGTTTCCACGTGCTGTTGGGCGGCTGTTAGTTCACTTCGACGTGCTGCAAGCGTGCTGTCGAGCATTTGTCGCTTCGTTGCTATCGCTTCAAGTTGGGAAACCAATGTTGCCAGATGCTGGGATTTCTGCTCAAGCTCGGCTTCCAGCTGAGAGCGGAGATGGTGTAGCTGTTCGCGTTCGGATTGAGTGTCTTCCTGGTCGGAGACAATTGTCGCACGTTGGTGCTCAAGCCGCGCGATGGTGTCGCGGAGCGATTCAATCCGCGCTCGGCTGCGGATGGCATTCAATTCGGTAGTGCGAAGCTGCTCATCGATTCCGGCGAGTACCTGCTCCTGTTGGCCGATACGTTCGGCGATTTCGGCTTGGCGGGCGAGCAGTTGCGAGTGCTGGAGTTGAGTCTCGCGGAGCTGGGTGTCGAGCGCGACATCTTCGGCAAGGAGTGCGGCTTGTTCTTCAGTGATTGCCTTGAGTTCGCTTTGGAGACGTTCAATGGTAGTGCCCAGCTGGTTATGGAGCGATGTTGCTTCTTGCAACGATTGTTCAATCGCAAGTAGCGTGCGTTCTGCCGATCGGAGAGCGGACGCGAGTGCGTCGAGGTCAAGAGCATCGCGCTCAGCGATGGCTTCAGCGAGTTGTTGCTCGAGTGCTTGCTGTTGCTCGTCGAGCAGGGCAAGCTGCTTGGTGAGCTCTTCGAGCCTCTTACGGCGTCCAATGC
>RFIK01000209.1 GCA_003695605.1 Chlorobiota bacterium | reverse complement strand
GTGGTAAAGAGTGCGAATCTGACCCAATCACAATTCCGGTCAAGTACGTCTCGACAGCATCGCTCGGTGCTGAATACGGCGAGGAAAAAACACTCGAGAAGTACAATCTCATCCTCTTCCCCTTCGATAGCTACGACACCGGTCCGCGGAATGAACGTATCCTGAACGAATACGTGCTCCCGCGATGTTTTCCATCGTCCGAGGTAGAAATCGTTGGTCACACGGATGTCGTTGGTCTCTACGAACACAACAAGAAGCTATCGGCCAACCGCGCAGCAACGGTAGAACGTGCAGTTCAGTCCCGCACACGTGGTGTCAAGCAATTAGTTACACGTGGTGTTGGAGAAGACGACCCACTCTACGATAACAACTTGCCTGAAGGGCGGTTCTACAACCGGACAGTGCAAATCGTTATTCAAACTCCACTGAAGGATGCCCAGCTCGAGCTGGGACGGTAGCGCTCACCGTGCTTGTTAGAGCCTGGCTGCTGCCGCTGACGTGTCGGGGTACTGTCAGGATCTTCTCTGGCAGTACCCCCTTTTCTTCACAATCACGTAGAGGTGTTCGATGCGTTGGTTGTTGGTGGGAGTTCTCGGTGTGGTTGCTGGATTGAATGCAGCGGCCCAAAGTAGTATAGCGCCATCGCGCACACCGCATGCCGATCCTCGGGTGGCACAGGTGCTTGATGCCGGTAGCATTCGCTATTCGATTGATGACGATGGGGACTATCGTATCATCAACCGGATTGACAGCACGCGGACGCAGTTGTGCTTAGTGCTCTCACGCACCTCGACCTACGGCAAAATTGAGGTGCGGGATGTCATCTCAGTAGCTTACAAAATAGCCGGCGATCTTCCAGTCCGCTTGATGCAGCGATTGCTCGAACAGAACAGCCGCACGAAGATTGGAGCCTGGGCAATTCAGCATGAAGGGGATTGGACGATTGTGCTCTTCAGAACGCAGATTGCTGCCGATGCTGAGTTGCTACCACTTCTCCATGCAGTGCTTGTTGTCACCATGACCGCTGATGAATTAGAAATGGAGCTGACCGGAACGGATGAGTACTGATGCAGAGCAGTTGCGCTCCTCCCATTTGATACTGCATGCACAAGAGTGGAGTCGTTGAGAACCCCAGTGGTTGGAAATTTCAGCTCGGAGTGCTGTTGTAATAGGTTCATGGGTTTGGGCTTGGTGTGTCGGTGTATGCCGTCTCGATCAGCAGCCGCGCACGCGGTTGAAACGTGAGGTAGTACCACAACCACTCGGTCATGACGGCAGCACGATTGCGAAAACGAATCAAGAACGCGATGTGGACACCCGCCCACAATAACCACGCAAGCACTCCATGGAGCTTGATTCCTCCGGGAAATGCAGCAACTGCGCGTGCACGGCCGATGGTCGCCAGCATCCCTTTGTTACGGTAGCGAAAAGGCGGACGTTTCTGGAGCGGGATGTCTCGCCGAAGAAGACGTGCGACAAAGCGCCCCTGTTGCAGAGCAACGGGAGCCAGTGCTGGTAACTCTCCTCGACGCTCATCGCGGTAACATGCAGCATCTCCGATCACGAACACCTCTGGATAGCCAGGAACTGAGCAGTCGCGTTCAACAATAACGCGTCCCATATGGTCAAGCGGCACACCGAGTGTTCGTAACCACGCAGGGGCACGGTTGCCAGCTGCCCAGATTGTGGTTCGCGTGGGAATCTGTTCGCCGCTTTCGAGGGTGATTGCATCACACTCGACGTCTATTACGCGCTGGCCGAGGCGAAGCTCAACCCCTAATTCTTCGAGAGCTACCGTTGCTTTTGCCGACAGCGGCGGTGGGAATGTGGGTAAAATGCGGCTACTTGCTTCAATGAGGATTATGCGAATGGACCTTGGATCGAGCATCGGGTAATCCTTTGCCATCGTATGCCTGCCGATTTCGGCGAGCGCGCCTGCGACCTCGACACCTGTTGGGCCACCACCGACGACAACGAAGGTCGTCCACGCACGGGTAGTTTCCGGCTCGGAAGCAATTGCTGCTTGCTCATAGGCATGAAGGAGACGGCGGCGAATCTCCAATGCATCCGCAAGCGACTTTAAGCCAGGTGCGCAGCGTTCCCAATCATCGTTCCCAAAGTACCAATGGCGTGCCCCCGGGGCCAGAACAAGGAAGTCGTACTCGAGAGCACCGCTGCGCAAGCAGTGTACCCGCCGCTGTTCGAGCTGGACACCGATGACCTCATCGAGGAGAACTCCGATGTTCGAGTATCCCCGAACAATTCCCCGAAGAGGTACAGCAATGTCGGCGGGCGAAAGTGCTGCTGTTGCGACCTGGTAGAGTAGCGGCTGGAAAAGATGATGGTTCGTTCGGTCAATGAGCGTCAGTGCAAATGGAGTGTTGCGGAGCGAACGCACAACTTGGAGCCCACCAAAGCCACCACCGACAACAACCACGCGCTTAGGCATGGGGCGCAGGGTGAGAGGAAACACCAGTGCGTCGGAGCTGCTGCTGTTGCTGGAGCCACAGCAGCTTGCGCAGCGTGATGTAGCCTACAATGAACAGCCCGATGAGATTGGCTGCGATGATAACGCTATTGGCAATGGCGATTCCATAAATCAGCCAGAGAATGGCGCCGATCGTGGCCATGCCGAATGCACGCAGCGAGAGGTGTTCGACCCGCCCTGTGCGCCAAACGTACAGGGCTTGTGGAAGCATCGCAAACGTCGAAAATGTTGCTGCGATATACCCGAGGAGGTCAATGCTCATGGGAATGCTGAAAAAGCTGAACGTGTACTACAGTGCAGCGCTGCTGCACGCGGCTATGATCGTGTCATAGCCGCCTGCGTTGAGCGACCGTGCATAGATAAGCGCAAGGAATGTCTGCCCAGATGCGCTATTGTTGCCCTCGAACTCTTCGAAGCTCAAATTGCGCACCGTTCCAGTATCGGCATCGAGCGTGCCAGTGCCATACATGTAGGCATGCTGGCCGCGGCGAACCCATTGACGCAAGCGGTAAAGCCGCTGGGTCGAGTCATAGCTCATCATCCACTCGCGCGTTGGGTGCCAACCGTTCATTGAGCCGACGATGAACACATCTTCATCTCGCACCGGTACGTTCTCCGGATCGAGGATGAACTCGATGGGAATGTACTCGTCGTCGAGCGGAGAAACATCGCTCGTAATGAGTGCGGCTTCGGGAGTGGACCAGAGACCGAACTGTCCGCGCCGGCGAACATCTGCAAGCGGAAGGCGCACTGGGGTCATTGAGCGCGGAAAGAGTCCAACGTTCTGCACATCGAGACGGCGGTAATCGTTCTCACACGGGATGCCTTCGATTCGGAACCGTTTGATCCCGCCGACCATTCCACTGGTCATCGTTGGGGTCGTCCGCAGCGATAGTGATGACCCCGATGCAAGGCGTGTACCGCCGGACCGATAGGGCTGGCTCCATCGCTGCATGCGGTAGAAGACGGCTGTTGTCACTTGCCCATCCGTGTAGCCACGCACGTTTGAGACAACTGCTTCGAGGATGCGTGCCGAGGGCGCTGCATTCCGACGCGGCTCGTAGAAGTCCGTGAAAACATCGAGACGACAATCTGCCGCAGGCTCAATTGCGAAAAACCGTGCTTCCGCCAACGGACGGCGCTCGCTGCCAAGTTCGTAGAACAGCACTTTCCAATTGCCACCGACGGGCACCTTCAGCGTCGTCGAAGGAATCCGCAGTTTGGCGCGGTACGTGTAGTAGCGTGATTGTGGGGGAGCGAGCTGCCATTCGAGCACGACTGCGCGGGAAGCAGTCGGATCAAGCACGAAGGGGTTGGGATCTGCATCCCATTCGGCAGTGCAATGTTGGAGCACAGCGATAAGATCTGGGGGAACACTCGATGCGACGTCGAGTTCAACTGTCAGCGACGATGAACCGAGCGGACTGATTCCCTGGGAGCCTTGGGAAGCAACAACCAGAATCGGGGGCAGACGCTCATCGTTTCCTCCATAGGCCCGGACCATTCGGATAAGCGGCGGCAATCGCTCGCCTGTCCAGAGTGTGTCGTGCGCAAAGGCCGGAGCAATGCTGCCGAGGAGGCAGACTACAAGCGAAAGGTAGCGCTTCATGGAAGCGAAAATAGCCTATTGCTGCCACTGGGAAAGCTCTGTGCGATAACGTTCATGCAGTGTTCGAGGTAACCGTGCAATGACGCATTCGTAAGAATGGCGAATCATTTCGCACAACAACGTGTGTGGAATGCTGCCATCGAGCACAACAGTATTCCAATGCCGCTTGTTCATGTGGTAACCAGGCCTGATGGCGGGATATTGTTCGCGGAGTGCTGTTGCCCAGTCCGGATTGCACTTGAGGTTGACCCATGGTGGAACACTATCGAGGGAAATCAGCGCGAACATTCGCCCTTCGACTGCGAAGACGAGCGCAGTTGGGCCGAAGGGGAAACGCTCACATGCGCCTGGGAAGCTTCGACAGAACGTGCAGAGATCGTCTATATGCATAGCACGTCCTCACGAGAAAAAGACGGAGTCTCCCGCGTGCAGGAGACTCCGCCAAAGGTTAGAAGGATGAACTTGGTTACTTTACGACCACCATAGGAACGCTAACGTGCTCGGTGCCACTGCGGAGCACGAGACGATAGACACCACTGGGGATGCTCGACGCATCGAGACTGATGCTGCATTCTCCGCTGATAGAACGTGCAACGTGCAGCACCTGGCTGCCACGCGCATCGAGCAACACAAGCTCTGCTGGGGCAGTTGTGTTGACGTTTGCCGTGAGTGTTGCTTCGCTCGAGACAGGGTTCGGAGCAACACGGAGTGCCAGACGAGCACTCGAAACGTCACTTGGTTCAATGCTCAAGGTTTGCACGCCATCGCCAATTACCGTGAGGTCAACATCACCGCCGTTGGAACGGATGTGGAAAACCGCCGCTTGAATGTCTTCGACCCTTTTCGGGCGGAATTCAATCGTGACCGGATGCTCCTGGCCCGGAGCAATTGTGACGGGAGTTTGCCCGCCATCGGTAATCACAAAGACATCACCGTACTGGGCAACATCGTTCGGATCCATTCCAATCTCTGTGACGATTAGGTTTGCAGTGCCACTGTTGCGGATCTTGAAGGTATGCGCCTTGCTCTTGCCGACCTCGACCTGGTCGAAGGAAATGGCATTTTCCGCCGTGGTTTGGATCAGCTCAAGCTTTGGTTGTGGTGCGATTGTGCCCGTGAGCCAATCCATGATTTTCTGGGCGAGTTGATTCCGCGCTGTAGCATTCGAAATTGCTTCCAGCCCAAAGGTTGTGAACACAAGCCGTGTATCGTTTGTTTCTACGCGTACACCACCGACGTACTGTGCGTTGTTGTCGTAGGTAAAAATCGGCACCGCATTGGTTCCCGTCGCCAGCTGAAGTACGTCGGTGTAGAGGTTGTAGAACTGGTTCGATTGATTGGCAGTGACGTTGACACCATTGCTGATGGGATCACCGTTGACACCTTGGATGGTGAACGTCTTCAGTGAGGTGATCGCGCCGGTGTTTGGGTCATAATTGAAGTGGTAATAGGGGACGGTTGATTGCTGACCCTGGACGGTTACGGTGAAGGTACGAACGCCGCGGATACCGAGAGTGTTCATAAGGAAGTTACGTGTGGATAGGTTTGCTCCCTGTGCGTTGAAGGTGAGATATGCCTCAACTTGTCCAGAGAGGAACAGTCGCTTTTTCTGCTGAAACCAGGTGGTGATCTGATCAATAACGGCTTGATTGTTGAGAGAGCCGCGCCGTGAGTAATCTATGGGAAGTACAATTGCCTCGCAGGGCAGATTGCCAATCTCGATAGCTGCAGTCAGTGGCATCAAGGCGGTTTCAGTGGAATACTTCGCACCGCTCATGATTGCTTGTGCAAATGGGGTGATACCCGAACCCATAAGGCCGTAGATGACTGCGTATTTCGTTTGCTCGGTGAGGTAGCCGCAGTAGTACGACGTTGTATCGTTGATGCCATTATTTTGGGGGAATGCATCTACGTAGGCGAGTGCAAAACTTCCGGCGTTGGGTGCTGTAAATTGCACCGTCGCAGTTTTCTCTTCCCCAGGTTGGAGTGAGAGTGTTGAGGGAGAGATGGTGATATTCCACCTGTTGTTTGGATTGACAGTGTACGTTGAGTTGAGTCGGAGTGCAACTGTCAATGGCCGGTCGGTTGGGTTCGAGATCTTCAATTGGTGAGTGAGGGTATTGCTCCGTGCGATAATCCCGAACCGTGGCTGCGTGGAGGTAATTTCTACGCGGTTGAGAATAGAAGAAAGATTCGAAACAGCTTGGAGCACTTCTCTGGTGTTATTCATCTGCACAAAGGCGATTACGTACTGATTGTTCGGTACCCACACGTTGCCTATACCTCTGCTGTATGTGAACGTAAAGCTCTTCTGTTCGTTTGGAGCGAGTGTCAATGCTGTCCCTCCTGAATCAGGGAGTGATTTGAGCAGTGCATATTCGAATGTTGTATAAACATGTTGACTCTGCCCTTGGAGTTGCCGTGTCAAATCTGCGTAGTAGTTGAGCACCATCACCTGTAACGTCGCATTTGAAATTGGTGCAGAGCCATCGTTCTTGACCGTGACGGTAACTTCGATTGGGTTCTTCGTGCGATCCTCGTTGATGGTCATTGCCAGTGGTGTCGTCTGCATCTTCACTCGGTCAGCAGCCTGCTGGAGAGCGGCAACGCTTCCTGGGTAAATCTTTGTCCCGTTCATGTACCCATCAGGGATGCCAGTGACGCCGTAGTAGTTACGTCGCGCCATGTTGTCGTCAGGATTATGTACGTTGTAGGGGTCACCGGGCTGCGGCCAGTTCATATGGTATGTTACCACAACGACGTCTGGATTTTCGTGGGCAAATTGCTCCACGTATGGCTTGACAGCCGCGCACGGTGGGCACGTGCTCGAGGTGAACTCTTCGAAAAGCGGAGTACGTGGATGCTGTGCACGCGCACCAGCTCCAACCAGGAGAAAAGCCACCAGGAGGAACCAAAACTGCTTCATGGTAGGATCCGCAAGGAAGGTGAAACAACATTGTAGTATTTCAACACGCTATGCGTGCATTCTTGGTTGCCGCAGCTAGATGAATACATGATGCAATACTTCAACTCACTTTCAAACTTACAATAAAAAGTCGTGAGAACCAAACGGTATTTCAGTCATTGTCGGGAGAGCCAATCTCGAACTCCCCAACGACTAAACAGTGATCGCTGATGCGGTCGGCAGCGCGGTCGGGAAGCATTGCACGATGGTC
>RFIK01000032.1 GCA_003695605.1 Chlorobiota bacterium | reverse complement strand
TTCCGCAAGACGCTGGGGTTTGCTGAACGGTCGCTGGTGAGCGAGCTGCGGGTGTGGCGCAATCGCTGGGCGCATCAGGAAACGTGCTCGAGCGACGATGCCGACCGCGCGCTCGACTCGGTCGAACGGCTGCTGGCAGCCCTCTCCGCCCCCCAGGCGGAAGAGGTGCGCTGGCTCAAGCTGGAACTCCGCCGCCAGGTATACGACGAGCAAGTGCGCAGCGAAAAACGAAGGCTGGGCGTCTCGCTGATCGAAAGTAGCGCCACCAGTAGCCTCAAGCCGTGGCGCGAAGTGGCCGTTCCGCACCCCGATGTGACCAGCGGCCGCTACCAACAAGCTGAATTTGCTGCCGACCTGTGGCAGGTGTACCTGGGCAAACGCAGCCATGAATATCGCGACCCGGTGGAGTTCTTCCGGCGCACCTACCTCACCGAGAGCCTGCGGCAGCTCCTTGCCAACGCCATCCTGCGGCTGACCGGCCAAGGGGGCGACCCCGTGGTGCAACTGCAGACCAATTTCGGCGGGGGCAAGACGCACTCCATGCTGGCCCTCTTTCATCTGGCTTCGGGGAGGCCGCCGGCGGAGCTGTCGGGAGTGGAGCGGGCGGTGGAGGAAGCCACACGACGCCTGGCTGGGAGTGAGGGCCTTACTGGGTACGCGGGCCTCTGGCCCGCACAAGGCGGACGAGACGTCCGCGCACCCAGGGAGGGCGTGAGCGCGCACGATGCGCGCGTTCCCAGGGCGCTTTCCGTCAGGCGGGTGGTGCTCGTGGGCAATCGCCTTTTGCCGGGCAATCCGTTGCGCAAGCCCGACGGCACCGAGGTGCGCACGCTGTGGGGCGAGCTGGCCTGGCAACTGGGCGGGCGCGAGGCCTACGAGCGCGCCGCGGCCATCGAGTACCAAATAATCCGTCGTCCGACTGCAACTGGAAGCACCACTCCTCAGTGGCTGAAGACGCTGAGCAGGTATCTGCGGAGAATCACATTCAGTAATGAAGAGACAACACAACGCGTCCGTTCAACTGCTCTTATGCTCGAGCGGTCACGAATCATATACTTCAAAAGTGGCGAGCTCCAGGTGATGCCGTACATTGACGGCTCGCCGGCTGGAACGTCAACTACACCAACGGTCCTCTGGGATGAAGAGAACATTTTCATCGGTGCAAAACTGAGCAAGTGTTACGACCTGCTTGTGGATGAACTTTCAGGACCGTTCGATGAACCGAGCGTGAGAGAGGCATTCCATGCCTGCATTGAACGAGACGATGCCTTCATCGCCGAATATTTCGAGGAACACTTCACGTTGAGCGACGAAGAGCTTCCCTTTGACCAAAGTGATACTACTGAGAATGAAGCAAACGAACAAACGCAGGGTACTGAGCTAGAGCCAATCGCTGAGCTCGAACAGGAGGAAAGCAATGGCGAAGTAGAGGAAGTCACCAAACTTCGCCGGCGGCGGCACGATCGAATATTCACAGTTTTCCGCAGCTATGCAGAAGCGCTGGGCTTCGAATGGAACGAGCTTCATGAGAGGTTCGAGCATGCTGATGGATCGGTCATCTATCGTAGTGATTCTATTTTCCACTGGGAGCGCTTCAATTCAAATGGTCTCATGACCTTGCGATACTGGGTCACACCTGATACGTTGGACAACCTGAGTTTTGATTGTCCTGTCGAGATATGGCAAGCACTCAACGATTACCCTGATTCCACTTCGATAATCGCACACTGGTCAGATGAAGTCTTCGAGCTGACCGGTAGAATTCTCCTCAACATGGTTCGTGAACAAAAACTAACCCTCTACCCAACGAACCACCGTGTCGTTTTCGACCACGCATTCTAAACCCGCTCCGCTGCCCGGAGCTTAGCAGAGCGAGCCCGTCGGTTACGTGCAATTTCCTCCGGCTGCGGACGGAGCGGTTTCGGTGTCAGGATACGCAGCAGAGGCGACTGCTGAGACTGCGCCTTGCCTGCCATCTCCCGCAGCGAATGTTTGACGATGCGGTCCTCAAGCGAATGGTACGTGATAACCACAATCCGCCCACCCCGGCAAAGTAGAGAGGGAACGCAACTCAGGAACCTTTCGAGCTCCTCCAACTCGCGATTGACAGCGATGCGGAGAGCCTGGAAGACCCGGCTGAGCACATCGGTGCGCTGCCGCGGATGAACACACCGCTCAACAATCGCCCGCAGCTGTCCCGTCGTACGGATCGGCGCGTGCCGCCGTGCTGCAACAATTGCACGCGCAATACGGCGGCTGGAGCGTTCTTCGCCGTAGCGATAGAGAATGTCTGCAATCGCCCGTTCATCGAGCGATGCGAGAAGCTCCGCCGCTGTGGGTTCATTCGAAGCTTCACCACCGAACCGCAGATCGAGCGGCGCATCGAAGCGGTAGCTAAACCCACGCGACGGCTCGTCGAGCTGGTGCGAGGAAACGCCCAGATCGAGCAAGATTCCTTGCACCTGCCCCCGAAGCTCCTCCCTGCTGCATGCCAGCACGTATGAGCCGTGGACCAATTCCACTCGTGACCGTTCCCCGCGCGCCAATTCCTCGCCGAATGCCCCCCGACACGCGGCGATGGCGTCTGGGTCGCGGTCAAAACCGATGAGTTTGCCTTCCCGCAATCCATCGAGGATTGCTGCTGCATGTCCGCCGCCACCGAGTGTGCCATCGAGGTAGATCCCGTCGGGATCGGTCAGTAGCAGCGCCAGAGTTTCCCGCACCATCACGGGCTCGTGGTAGTGACGCTCTGCCATGGGAAGCTTCCCCCCGGTCACTTCATCACGGCAGAGGCGACTTGCTCGTAACTATCGCCGAAGCTTTCGAGGTAGCGCACAAATTCATCGGGATTCCAGAGTTCGAGGTGGTCCATCATCCCGACGATTGTCACCTTCCCTTCGATGCCGGCGAACTCCAGCAGACGGCGCGGAATCGCAATCCGCTGCTGTGGATCGAGTTCGACTTCTTCACACCACGAGAGAATCATGCGGAGAAAGAACCGCTGCTTCTCATCGTACTGGTTGAGCTGCACAAAGCGCTCCTCGTACCGCCGCCACTCGTTGAGCGGGTAGGCGACGATACAGCGATCAGTCCCGCGCGTGAGCACGAACGTATCCTGCGCCTCGGGCGCAAGGA